>DASUMO010000294.1:0-6914 GCA_036277695.1 Chitinophagaceae bacterium | reverse complement strand
AGTCTTGTGCCCGCTCTTTATCGATCAATGAATATAGTTGGTGAAAATGTAATCAGGGCTTAATAATTCACCTTCATGACTGAAATTATCATAACGGGTCTGCTGATCTTTATTGCTTTCCTGGTCTCGGCTTCCTGCGGATTGGGTGGATCGTTGATCCTGATACCTGGTCTTTCCTGGATACTTGGTATCAAGGAAGGAATTGTCGTATCAGCAGTTTTATTAGGTATCAATAATCTTGTGAAGGTATTTTTTTACAGGAAAGATATTCGCTTCCGGCCTTCTTTGCGCTTGCTGGTTTTTATGGTGGCAGGAGCCATAGTCGGCGCATTGCTGATGATGCGGGCGGATCCTAAACTTCTTTCTCTTTTTTTGCTATTTCATATCCTGCTTTCTTTTTTTATTCAGGTTAAAAGCAGTGAAGCTTCCCGTAAAACTGCCGGTTCGGTCTTTTCATTTTTGTCAGGATTCTGTTCGGGGTTGGCGGGGACTTCGGGGCCGCTAAAGGGATTAGCGGTAAAAACCTATATGGCCAACAAAGCTGAAATAGTGGCCACAGCTTCCCTGTTATCATTTGCCACCGACAGTACTAAAGCCATTATATACCTGAATAATTTTTCCTCAGATATTTTACAGGCTCAATGGCTGGTTTACAGCATCCTGGTAATGCCGTTGGCAACCGGCCTGGGTAGATACCTGAACAGGAATATGAGCGTTAAAGCCTATGAAGCCTTATTTTACTTTGTCATGTCGGGCTATGTGCTCCGGTTACTTATCTAACTTCTTTGCTTTTTCCTTGAGTTCCCTCATCTTCTTTTCCGTCACAGGCATGCCGATGCCAATCGTACCACCTTTCTGAGATTTTTCATTTTCTTTGTTCTGATCGAACATGGCTTCGGAAGCTTTTGTTCCTTTTATGGAAGCCCCTTTTTTTTCTTTTTTCTTTTTATCTGCCATAGCCCTGGATTTAAGCAATGAATTTACAATAATATTGACCGGCACAGCTTAAACGAACCATTTACGCCTGCCTGCAAATTGCAAACAAAATGCCTGCCGAAGCCGGGAACAGTCACAAATTCCCGCTGAAATAGTGTAAAACCTGGTGGGTGAAAGGATATTTCCGCCCCGGGCGGGCTGGCAGTCTCCGCCATGTTTGCAAAGGCATAAAAATTCAATTTTACCATACAAGCTATTGAACCCCTGCGTTTAATCAATCGGTATAAAACAGAATTTTTCAGGCTGGGATTTGTAAATGATTTTTTGGAGCCGGAAGATTTGCATTGTAACACTGCTTTTATATATTTGAGCGCTATAAAGGCGATCATATTTAATACTTCAATTAAACCAAACTAGACTGCAATGAAAAAAATAATTGTAACCCTCTTGGCGGGTATCTTATCCTTGACAGTGATTGCGCAAAATGGTCAAAACGGTCAAAATGATTTGCTCGTAAAACACAGTGGAGAAAAAATAGACGTAAAGGTGCTTAAAGTAGGCGAAACAACTATTTCCTATAAATACCCGGGAGAAGACGCGGAACAGACAATTGGAAAATTTGCTGTGGCTTCAATTACCTATGGCGGAAGTGGACGAAAAGAAGTTGTTTCCCAGAAAATTGTTGTCACCGGCAAAGATGATTGGGAAAAAGTGGAAATATTAACTGATAAATCTCAGGTCATCGGATTAAAGCAAGGTGAGGAAGTTCGGGGAAAGACCTCAGGACTGCTGAGTTACAATACGGCAGGTTCGGCGGATAAAAAAGCTACTAAAAAAATTAAGGAGGCTGCTGCTGAAATGGGTGCTCCCTTTGTATTAATGACCTCGGACAAAAGCGATGGTTTTGGTGTTAAGCAATCAATCAAAAACGGGGTTACGTATAGCTATAAATAATGAAAAGGGCTCCCGGCATTGACGGGTAGTCAAAATAATTTTCCTGATCCCGGCAATATTAGGTTGTAAAGGGATCAGGAATTTTTTTTAATCAGCTTTGGGCAACGTTCTTCGGTAACCATCTACCCTTTCAATACTCCAACCAGGGAAAAATAATTCCGGCTGCTACATAAAATCACAGCATTTTACAGGACACTTTCTTATTTAAAACCGGCCCTCTTTTTTAACTCGGTCACCGGCACTACCATCATCCTGCCGATGGGTTTGCCATCCCGGTAAGTAATTAATTTCATAAAACTTGCATCTTTTGGTACGGATAGCGGGGAGCTATAAGAGGGGTAATATTGATCGGGAAAGGAATTATCAAAACTATAATGGATCGAAAGCCCATCGATCTCGGTGCTCAGTTTTACAATAACCGAAGAATCTTTTTTACTGGTTTCGATAATGGGATCATACATGCTGGGGGCATATTTGACGCCGGCTTTGTCCAACCGTTGAAAATGCTCTTCTGTTCTTACAACAAAGCTCTTCCAATCTCTTTTGTCTTTGGGTGACCATAAGGCCTCGGCGATTGCAAAGCCCCGCGGCCAGGTCATGTATTGCGCATGCCGCATATTGTAAACCTGTTCGGTCCAGAGATTGGCCTGGCCGCCTTTGACCAGCGCCGGGTTCAGGCCTTCGGGCAGGGGTTCAAACTGGTAAGCTTTTTTGAGGCGCAGCGTGGCATAAACCGGGGGTTCGATACTGGCATCGCCCTGCATATAGTCTATATAGGCAAAGTCCGTAGGACTCATCACCACTTCGTGTCCCATCCTGGCCGCTTCAATGCCTCCCTTCATGCCGCGCCAGCTCATCACGGCAGCGTTGGGTGCCAGCCCGCCCTGGAGAATCTCATCCCAACCGATCATTTTTTTCCCCTTGGAGCGGATGATCTTTTCCATTCTTTTTACAAAATAACTTTGCACTTCATCCAGGTTTTTCAGCTTTTCTTTTTTCATCATCGCCTTAATGGCAGGCGTTTTTTCCCAAAAGTTCCGGGCTGTTTCATCCCCACCCATATGGATATAATCAAAGGGAAACAGTTGCGCCACTTCCGTAAATACTTTATCCAAAAACTCGTATGATTTTTCCAATGCCGGGCAAATCGTATTGTCTAATATGCCATAAAAATGCTGTCCGCCACCGGGCCATATCATGAAGCGGTCGCCGGGACTTACATAGTATTTTCCGGGCGTACAGGACAGTTCGGGATAAGAGGCGATAGCTGCAAGGCTGTGACCCGGCACATCAATCTCCGGCAGGATATTGACAAATCGGTCCGCTGCATATTTCACCAGTTCTTTAATATCCTCATGTGTATAAAATCCACCATAGGTAGCGGGCTCGCCTGGCCGGGGTTTTGACAAAGTACCAAATGTGCCTGTTCTTTCCACCCGCCATGCCCCCACTTCGGTAAGTTTCGGCAGGCTTTTTATCTGCAGTCGCCAGCCCTGGTCATCAGTCAGGTGTAAATGAAGGAGATTGTATTTGTATTTGACCATCTGGTCGATATAATCTTTTACCTGGTCAACTGTAAAGAAATGGCGGGATACATCCAGCATTAATCCCCGCCATCCAAAACGGGGATGATCCAGGATCTCTACGGCCTGTATAGTCCAGGCTAAGCCATTATTTTTTTGTTTACTCCCGATTTCAGGAGGTAGTAATTGATAAAGTGTCTGGACACCATAAAAAATTCCTGCAGCAGCTGAAGCGCTCAGGTCAATTCCATCAGGTCTCACCGTTAAGCGATATCCTTCAGCCGGTATGGAAGCATCGCTGGTTAAAATAAAATTGATCGCACCGGCATTCGGGTTATTCCCTTCCTCTACTCTTACAGTTTTACCTGTTGCTTCACGCAAAACCGCAGCCAGTTGGCCGGCTATTTTTTTAAGCGACTCGTTTTTGCCTGTGTTAATGATAATAGGCTCTGCCAAAACAAATTCACCTGTTTGTAAGCTTATGCTTACCGGTTGGGGAATAATAGCTGGCAGTTTTTTTTGCTGCGCGGTGGCGAAGAGACTGATCGACAGGAGGACGACAAGCAATATATTTTTCATATGCGATGGATGATTCAACATTCAAGATATATAATTAGACCATTCAACAATAAAAAAGGTTGACAACCGTCAACCATCGTTCAACAACCGTTCAACCACTGTTCAACTTTCTTTTTCTTAGCCAGGTATCCTCGTAATATACTTCTCAATCTGTTTGATCTGGTCTACGATCTGCGGGGTGGTAGGTCTTAAGGCTTTGGCTTTGCGGAAAAAATCTTTGGCAGCGCGGAATTCGCGTTTATTCATCATGATGCTGCACATCTGCAGGTAGGCAGCCGATTCATTTTCTTTATCCGGGAGGCCCTTGCGGATGGCGGCGCGGATATAACTTTCCGCCTGTTTCATATCATTTTTCTGCATGGAGAGCATGCCCATTTGCAGCATGCTGGCACCCTCGGCTTCTTTCATCGGCATGCCCAGGTCCAGGCCTTTTTTCATCATTTTTTCGGCGCCGTCAAAATCCTGTTTCATCATGGCGATATTGCCCTTGAGGGTATAGTATACGGAGCGAATGGGTTTATAGAGCAGCCCGGGGAACTGGATAGAGTTCAACACTTTTTCAGCACCATCCATATCGCCGGCCTCCATATATTCCTGGATCAGGCGCAGCGGACCGAAGAAGAAATGACCGAGGACCAGGATCAGCCCCACAAAATAAAGGGGAAAGGCGGGCCAGAAACTGGCGGAATAATTCACATACCCGCCCAGGGCGATCAGCACAATCCCAATCCAGAGCCGGTATTTTATAAGAAGATTATAGAATTTCATTGTGTGTTTTTGGGGGAGCAAAGATAAGAGAAAGCTGCGAGCTGTGAGCTTCGAGCCGCGAGCCGTATAGCGATGTATATTAAATAATTAAGCCGAGCCCATGCCTCTTTAAGTCAGGGCTCATAGCTCAAAGCTCGAAGCTAGCAGCTACTCCCTCGCATCATTCACCTCGATCCAGTACCCGTCGGGATCCTGGAAATAAATTTGTTTGACCCCATCAACGCGAATCGTCACGCCGGCTTTTTTACCTGGCCAGTCTTCATACGTTACCTTGTTCTTTTCAAGAATTTGGGTAAAAGCATCTACCGAGGCAACACTGAAGCAGAGATGGGTATTCTTGGGCTGACCGGCAGGTCCTTTCGCACCTTCGATCAGGTGTAAATGGCTTTTGGGCCCCACGCTGAACCAGGTATGCTTACCATCGTGGAAGGGCTCGGGAATGGTATCGAGGCCGATAATATCCTGGTAAAAGGCCGTACTTTTTTTCAGGTCCTGCACGTAGAGTGCAATATGGTTGAGCGCCGCTTTGGGTTTCATTTGCGAATAACTGCTTAAGAAGGCAGGAAGGATGAGTAAGGAAATACAGAGCTTTTTCATGCCCGATGAATGTAAAGAAAATAGTTGAACAATGGTTGAACTATGGTTTAACAGTGGTTAGACCATGGTCAACAATCGTTTCACGATTTTTCAACAACCGTTCAACTACTGTTCAACCATTGTCATTGGCACTCCCTTTGTCGCCCTTTAAGCAAAATATAAGTTATGGCCTCAAAATCATCAACTGCCACTGCTTCCGAACCGAAACCTGTCGTGAAAAAACTACCTGCTTCCCAGCTGAAAAGCCTGGAAGTGTTGGAAGGAAAATGGGATACAGAGACCGTTTTTAAGAATAATCCGAAAGATGCGGGCATGGGCTCAGTGAGTTATAGCTGGCTGGACGGGAATTATTACCTGATCGGTCATTTTGAGAATGCCTTTACAAAAGGTAATATACATAAGGGGATCTGGGTGCTGGGATATGATGAAAAAGTGAAATCCACCAGGGGACATTTTTTCGACAGTATGGGGAATGAAAGGAACTATGAGATCGGCATCGAGGGCCGCGACTATCATATTAAAGGTGAGTTTGAGCGCTATCGCGGCCGCATTGAAGGAGATACTATAACAGGCACCTGGGAAAAATCCGGTGATGGCGAAAACTGGGAATATTTATGTGATGAGAAGATGACGAGGGTAGTGGAGCGGGTGAACATAGTTGAACAATCGTTGAACAATAGTTGAACTATGGTTGTGTGAAAAACCGTTATACAACAGTTCGATAATCGTTCAACCACCGTTCAACCACTGTTACACTATCGTTCTAATTCCTGTCCCAAAAAGCCGGCGGCTCAATGCCCAATGAACGTAAATAGACATAGGCCTGCCCACGGTGATGGATCTCGTTATCCATAAAATAAAAGATAAAGGAAACACAGGTTCCGGGCCACTGGCCAAAGGCTACATCTTCTTCCAGGAAACGTTGCGGGGGAATGGTAGGCCAAATGCGGTTGATGGTTTCTGTGGCATCATCCCAACGGGCGAGTAATTCTTTTTTGGTGGAGACCTTGCCTGCATCGGCCCATTTTTCCCATTTCCGGGTAGCGATACCGTTTAGACCAGGTATGGCCATGCCCAGGAATTCCAGGACCAGTTCGGCAAAGGGGCGCATACCGCCGATGGAATAGGTAAAGAGTTTGTCTTCGGGGAAAGCTTCGATCATTTTACGGGTCAGGCGGCGATGACCCTGCCAGTTTTGTAATAGTTCTTCTTTGCTGAGCAGGCTGATGTTTTCGGTTGTTACTGAAGGCGTTGTTGTCATAGTTATTTATTTATACCACAAAAGAACAACCGCTTAGTGACAACAGTATGGCAGCAAGTTTTTGGAAGTTGGTTATTTTTTTAAGAAAAGTCCAAAACCCCGGTAAAAAGGATTTTAGCCCCGGAACGCTTATTTTTGCTGCCCGTTTAAGGAACTTGTGCCTTGTACCTTGGAACTTGTGCCTTAACGCGGTCCCGTAGTTCAATGGATAGAATAGGAGTTTCCTAAACTCTAGATACAAGTTCGATTCTTGTCCGGGCTACTTTGCCGATGCGGGGCTAAACTTTAGATACAGG
>DASUMO010000293.1:0-10569 GCA_036277695.1 Chitinophagaceae bacterium | reverse complement strand
GTACCGTTGGCACAGGGTATAACATGTTTTGTGCCAGCATAACGGGCCAGGTGTGCCGTAAAATCCTGCACCGGCTTGCCATTAATAAAGGCCGTGCTTTCCATCACATCCACAACCGCTTTGTCCACGCGGGACTTTATTTTATGATACTGGGTTTTTGTATCAACCATCTGAATTGGGCGCATGGATACTATTTTATTGAAATAACCAGTTTGACCGATCAGGATTGACTTTACCGTTCTTCCTGGATTGCTTACGGCGGGCAAAAATAGTAAAATACAGGTAGTTTACCCGATTGCTTTTACTTTTGCTCCGGATTAAAAATCAATGATTGGGCGTATTTATCTATAATATTTTCCTCTTGCTCTTCAGGTCAGGTACTTTCCTGGTTTCTGCTTTCAATCCAAAAGCCCGAAAATGGGTAAAGGGAAGAAAAAATATTTTCGATAAACTCAGATCAGCCATTCCTGGTGGAGACCCGATCGTATGGATGCACTGCGCTTCGCTGGGAGAATTTGAACAGGGACGCCCCCTACTTGAAAAACTCAGGCTGCATTACCCAACGCACAAATTCCTGCTCACTTTTTTTTCGCCTTCCGGATATGAAGTAAGAAAAGATTATGAAGGCGCAGATTGGGTATTTTACCTGCCTATGGATGGAGCCCTGAATGCTAAACGGTTCTTGGAAATAGTCAAACCTGCGCTGGTCATTTTCGTGAAATATGAGTTCTGGTATTATTACCTGAAAAAAATCAAATACCGGAATATCCCGCTGTTACTGGTATCAGCCATATTCCGAAAAGACATGTCCTTCTTTAAATGGTATGGAGCCATACAACGAAAAATTCTCTCCCGTTTCGATCATTTATTTGTGCAGGATGAAAACTCGATGAAATTGATGCAGGAAATTGGACTGGGAGCAATTTGTTCGATCTCCGGGGATACCCGCTTTGACCGCGTTACTGAGATCGCTGAAAAATTTCAACCCCTGCCCTTAATTGAGCAATTTATCGGCGACAGTAAATGTATTATCGCCGGCAGCACCTGGCCGGAAGATGAAGCGGTACTGGAAAAAGCCTTTGATTCCCTTGAAGAACAGGGCATCAAGCTTGTCCTGGCGCCCCACGAGGTCACTGAAAAACATTTAAATGAGATAAAAGCAATTTTCCCCCGGTCCATCCGATTTTCTGAATTGGCGATTGACTCGGATTTAACGAAAGGTAAAACCGGAATAGCTACGGCGGGTGTACTTATTATAGACAATATTGGCATGTTATCCCGGTTATATAAGTATGGTTATCTCACTTATGTCGGGGGTGGTCTCCGTTCGGCCGGGGTACACAATGTACTGGAGGCAGCGGTTTATGATAAGATCGTCCTTTTCGGGCCTTATTATCAAAAATACTCGGAAGCTATAGGCCTGGTACAGTCCGGCGGGGGATTAAGTTTCCAGGACGAGAAAAGAGATGGCAGGCTATTGCAGCAATTGATCAATGCCTTGCTTAAAGATGAGGAAGAATACCGTTTCCGGAGCCGGTCTGCAGGAGATTTTGTTCGTTCGCAACGGGGGGCGACGGACCGGATCATCCGTTTTATTCAGGAAAAACGTCTCCTGACCAACTGATCGAAATGCTTGACAGTGGGATTATCATTGCTCCAGCCGATCTTGATCTTCAATTCACGGCTGATCCAATATTCGGCTTCGGGAAAAATATTAAAACTGTTGATTGTTTTAATGCTGCGTTCATACATTGCTTCGTCTCCCCGGAATAATTCATTGATGAAAAGGAATCGGTCATTGATGCCAATAGCTTTCCGGAGATCTTTCACCGGTGTTTCTTTCAAAATTTCCACCAATTCGGTCTTTCCCTGCTTTAATTTATCATTCAGCGATTCACCCTGGGCTGTCATATCATTCAGTTCCTTTTCCCTGACCTGGTGTGATAACGTGGGTATTTCGGTCATAGGATCAAATACCATATCCAGCTGGCCATTTTTTTGTACTACCGACACATTCCCTTCTTCTACCAGCAAGGTTTCTTTCACTTCCTTGACCGCCGGTTCTTCCTCCTCATCGTCTGCCGGCCTTGGCGCATACTGATCATAGCTGCCGTTGCTGGAAGGGAGCATCACAGCTACCTTTGAAGTACCCAGGGTCCTGGCGGCGGAAGCCGGCTGGCGGGCCAATTCAGTATGTAATTGCTGAACAGTGAGCTGAAGCTGGGAAAGACCAGCTCCCTGGTCAAATTGCTCTTTTAACTTGTTAATGAGAACTTCAATGCGTTCCATTATGTATCACAGATTTAGAGGATCTTTGGATTTCACTAATCAGAAGAAATCAGGCATATAAAAATCAAATCGTTATCCCTTTCTTTGCAATTCCGGCAAAACGCTGGCTAATCAGTAAAATCGGCTCTTGAAGTTACAAACAGTTTGCCAATAAATATATTGTCCTTTTATTGTGAATAAATCTTAACAATGTTTATTGAACCGAATCTTAGTGGTGACCGGCGCGGATGGATTGAAGTGATCTGCGGTTCTATGTTCAGTGGGAAGACTGAAGAACTGATTCGAAGACTGAAAAGGGTCAAAATTGCGAACCTGAAGGTTGAAATATTCAAACCTGCCGTGGATACAAGGTATCACGAGGTAAAAATCGTATCGCATGACACCAATGCGATCCAATCCACACCCATTGATAATTCCCAAAAGATCCTGCTAATGGCCAATGATGTGGATGTAATCGGAATTGATGAGGCCCAGTTTTTTGACGACCAGTTACCCAATGTATGTGATGAACTGGCCTACCGGGGCATTCGCGTGATCGTTGCGGGCCTGGATATGGATTTCCAGGGCCAGCCATTTGGCCAAATGCCCTATATCCTGGCCAAGGCCGATTATGTGACCAAGCTGCATGCGATCTGCATGCAATGCGGCAATATTGCCAACTATTCCTACCGCAAAATTCCTAACGAAGACCAGGTAATGCTGGGGGCAACCGATGTTTATGAACCCCGATGCAGGAAATGTTATAATGAAAAAAAATAAGTCAACCATCTCAACCCCAACCGGGAAACATGACTTAAATAGTATTTTCACCATAAATTCCGTTTATCGAGAGTTTACGTCATATTATCACCCTTTTTAAGAAAGAGCTGTTGCTGGAAGTACGGCAGCAATACAGTTTTTATGGCATCCTCCTTTATATTGGCTCAACCATTTTTGTATTGTATATGGCCATTGACCAACCCGAGGCCAGGATCTGGAATGGCTTGTTCTGGGTCATCCAGTTGTTTATCTGCATTAATGCGGTGGCCAAAAGTTTTTTGCAGGAAAGCCGTGGCCGTATGCTTTATTATTATACGATAGCCAGTCCCCGGGATTTTGTGCTTGCCAAATTATTATTCAACTCCCTGCTGATGCTGGCCATGAGCCTGCTGAGTGTGTTGTTATTTACATTGTTCCTGGGCAATCCCATGCAAAAGCTGGGTCCATTTATTGGCCTGGTTTTATTGGGTGGCTGGAGCCTGAGCCTGGTTTTCACTTTCCTGGCCGCCATTGCTGCGCGGGCGCAGCAAAATGCCGCAATCATGGCGGTACTGGGCTTTCCCATTATCATCCCCCAGTTGATCCTGCTGATGCAATTGTCCAATGCTGCTTTTGCACCCCTGGTCACCATCCCCGCCACTTCTGTTTTATTGTTGGTGGCGCTGGATATTATGGTCATGCTGCTGGCCGTCATCCTCTTTCCATTTCTTTGGAAAGATTAGCCATGCCTGCTAAATATGGTATGATCCCCGCTCTAAAAATTGAACTTTTTCAGAAACAGCCCCGGTTTTTAAATAAAAAATCATTCCTGCCTTTCTGATCCGGATAATCGTCGGCGTTTACATGATTCTTATCATATAAGTCCCGGGTTTTGATTTTAATCCATATCCAAAATCCCCTTATTTTTGCCCCACTTTTAGCCGACGCCGTTGGCAAGGCTTCCGATGACAGTTGATAAAAACTATATGTACAAGTCCTGGTGGAAGATCCTAAGTATCATCTTATTACTTTACACATTTGTAGGTGGCCTCTTGTGGGAAGTGCCCCGTCTTCCAGCCCTGCAGGAAACGATCCGCAATCTTTATTTCCATGTCTGCATGTGGTTTGCGATGATGATCCTGTTCACAGTATCCCTGGTCAATTCTATCCGTTACCTGCGCAGTTTTAACCTCAAGTATGATATCTATGCCCGCCAATATGCCGTAGTGGGTATTGTATTTGGCGTATTAGGTTATGCAACGGGAGCAATCTGGATGACCTATACCTGGGCCGATCCAAATAACCCCGCTTTTCAATCCTTTAGTGCGCTGGCCCGCGAACCCAAGTTGATCGGTGCCGCCATTGCCCTGTTGATCTATTTCGCGTACCTGGTTTTAAGGGATTCGATTACGGATATGGATAAAAGAGCAAGGATCAGCGCGGTCTATAATATTTTCGCCTATGCCATGCTATTCCCCTCGATCTGGATCCTGCCCCGGCTTATGGACAGTTTACACCCGGGCCGCGAAGGCAACCCAGCCTTAAACACCAGCGATGTTGACAGCCAGATGCGTTTGGTATTTTACCCGGCTGTGATTGGCTGGACCTTGCTGGGAGTTTGGATCACGACCCTGAAGATCAGGCTGCATATCCTCAAGGAAAAAAAGCTGAGCTCATGAGTTTATATAGAAAATTATTGGTGATGTTGGTAGGAATACTGGTTTCGGTGATTGCCTTTGGACAGGACAAGCCAGTGGAAATGGCGGACCAGATGCGGAGCAATGGGAGAATCTATGTAGTGGTAGCTGTGATGCTTACCATACTTATCGGGCTGGTACTTTATTTAGTGCGGCTGGACCGGAAGATCAGCAAACTGGAAAAAGAGAATTGAACACGATTGATAAAAACTTGCACCTAACGATTGCTATTTGCTAAACAAAAAACGAACTCATGTCAGACAATTACAGTTTTTTTGGGGCTGTAGAGAAAAGCTTCGATAAAGCGGCCCGGTTCACAAAATGGGATCTCGGGATATTGAAACAGATAAAGGCCTGCAACGCGGTATACCAGATGCGATTCCCGCTAAAAAGAGATGATGGCAATATTGAAGTAATTGAAGCTTACCGCGTACAACATTCACATCACAAAACTCCCTGTAAAGGCGGGATTCGTTTTGCCGCCGAGGTAAACCAGGATGAAGTAATGGCCCTGGCTGCCCTGATGACCTATAAATGCGCTATTGTAAATGTTCCTTTCGGTGGAGGTAAGGGGGGCATTAAGATCAATCCTAAAAAATATTCACCCTACGAACTGGAAAAGGTAACCCGTCGTTATACTGCGGAACTGATCAAAAAGAACTTCATTGGCCCCGGTACCGATGTTCCGGCTCCCGATTATGGCACAGGAGAAAGAGAAATGGCCTGGATACTGGATACTTATTCGGCTATGCATCCCGGTGAAATTGATGCTGCGGGCTGTGTAACCGGCAAGCCCGTAACGCAGGGTGGTGTGCGCGGTCGCCGTGAAGCAACGGGACTGGGAGTTTTCTTTGGTTTACGTGAAGTTTGCAATATGCCCGATGTCATGAAAAAACTCAAACTTCCCCTGGGTGTGGAGGGTAAAACTGTTGTGGTTCAGGGATTGGGTAATGTGGGCTACCATTCTGCAAAATTTTTCCAGGATGCCGGGGCGAAAGTAATCGGACTGGCTGAATATGAAGGAGCCATTACAGATCCCAATGGCCTGGATATCGACACCTTGTTTAACCACCGCAAATCCACCGGTTCCATTTTGAATTTCCCCGGGGCAACTAACCTTACAACCAACAGTGATGCCCTGGAGCTGGAATGTGATATTCTTATCCCGGCTGCCCTGGAAAATGTGATAGATGAAAATAATGCGGGGCGGGTAAAGGCAAAGATCATTGGGGAAGCTGCGAATGGGCCACTTACCCCGGAAGCCGATGAGATCCTGATTCAAAAAGGAATACTTGTAGTTCCGGATATGTACCTGAATGCCGGCGGTGTAACCGTTTCTTATTTTGAATGGCTGAAGAACCTGAGTCATGTCCGGTACGGAAGGATGGAAAAACGTTTTACTGAAAACATGAATTCCCATATAATAGGCCAGATCGAGGAGCTGAGTGGTAAAAAAGTCCGGGATATCGAAAGAGAATTCATCATGCATGGACCTGATGAAGTGGACCTGGTTTACAGTGGTCTCGAAGAAACCATGATCACAGCCACCCACGAGATCATGAATACCTGGAAATCCAACCCCGAAATTCCAGATATGCGTACGGCCGCTTATGTAGTGGCCATTAATAAGGTCGGTACCAGTTATGCCGAACTGGGTATCTTCCCTTAATACACCCAACCAATTGCTTATTATATCCCATCGCCAATGCGGTGGGATTTTTTTTTGAAGAATAAATGAATTTAAAATACGGGTAACTCCGGTATCAAGTTCATGGTGCTGCCGGATTTTTCCCAGGCGATGGTCTGGCTCCCATTCGTAATAACTATATAACTGGCCGGCACACTGATATTATAACGCAGCGCCTGGTGCATGACGGATTCATCCAGTTTCACCCCCATTTCCTTGCATTCAACAATCATCCAGGGCTGGTGAAGTTTATTATACACCAGGATATCAAACCTTTTTTTTAACGCTCCCAGCTTTATCTCTTTTTCCACGGCAATCAACTGGGCGGGATAATTTTTTACCTGAACCAGGTATTGAATAAAATTTTGCCGCACCCATTCTTCGGGCGTTAACAGGATCCAGCGTTTACGTAAGGGATCAAAGATCTGGTCTTTATTTCCTTCTTTTTTTACGCGGAATGCAGGTTCCGGAAAACGAATGTTTATCATTAGTCCAAAAATAAAGTTTTAAATTAGCACCAATCACAGGCTGTTATTACAAGACCGGTGAACAGCGATAGTTTTAAGAAGTATCGCGGCCCGGAATAATGTTTGGTAAAATTCAATTGACTAAAATGAAGACGAAAGAAGAAATTGTGAAAAACTGGCTGCCCCGTTATACAGGGGAATCGTTGGAAAATTTTGGGAAATATATACTTCTCACCAATTTCAGCAATTACATTCAACTTTTTGCAGAGTGGAATAATGTGCCATTGATCGGAGAAGGCCGTCCTATGCAATGCGCCACTTCCGACAGCATCACCATCATCAATTTCGGAATGGGCAGTCCTACGGCCGCCACGGTAATGGACCTGCTATCGGCTATCGAACCAAAAGCCGTTTTATTCCTGGGTAAATGCGGGGGATTGAAAAAAAGAAATAAACTGGGCGACCTGATCCTGCCGATTGCGGCTATCAGAGGTGAGGGAACTTCCGCGGATTATTTCCCGGCAGAAGTACCGGCGCTTCCGGCATTCGCACTCCAGAAAGCAGTTTCCACAACTATCCGGGACTATGAAGTGGATTACTGGACCGGCACAGTATACACTACAAACCGCCGCGTTTGGGAACATGATGAACAGTTCAAGGAATATCTTCAAAAAATAAGGGCTTATGCCATTGATATGGAAACCGCCACCATATTTACCGTGGGTTTTTACAACAAAATTCCAACCGGCGCACTTTTACTCGTAAGTGACCAACCGATGATACCCGATGGGGTAAAAACAGAAGAAAGCGACAGAAAGGTGACAACGCAATATGTGGAACGACATTTGAAGATTGGAATTGATTCATTAAAACAATTAATTAACGACGGACTCACCGTCCGTCACCTTGTTTTTTAAACAATTACCATGAAATTATTCTTTTTCCTGGCCGCCGTTTTTGTATTAACCGTATCCGCTGATAGTTGCAAAAAGAAAAAAGAGGGCGTTTACAAAGGGAGGCTGGAGATTAAAGCCCTTTGCATGAATTACACG
The DNA here is from genome assembly GCA_036277695.1 of Chitinophagaceae bacterium. Classification (GTDB taxonomy): domain Bacteria; phylum Bacteroidota; class Bacteroidia; order Chitinophagales; family Chitinophagaceae; genus CADEDV01. Next base: position 2,639 of record DASUMO010000293.1, on the reverse strand, counting down.
ATTAAAATCCTGGAAGGTGATACTGATACTTCCCTGGTAACTGCCAACTGGACCGACGAAAGCACAGGAAAAGCTTATACCAATGTAGTAGCACTGGGCAGCCGCTGCAATTTTCCCGACAGCATTCAACAGGGCGATGAATTTTATTTTGTAATTGATACAGCCGCCGCACGGCAGCAATGCGCGGTTTGTATGGCCTACTATCCTACACCGCCGAAAAAAATGCCAATCCGGGTGGTCGAAAAATAATTGATGCAGCCCCTTTTACAAATAAAAGACCTGTCCGTTGATTTTCTGTCCGGGACGGAGAGGGTGACGGCTATTAAGGATATTACCCTGGAAGTAAACCGGGGGGAAGTGTTGGCCCTGGTAGGCGAATCAGGTTCGGGCAAATCAGTCACTTCGCTGGCTATTTTGCAACTATTACCGGTTCCCCCTGCCCGTTATAGCAAGGGCGAGATCCTTTTTTCGGAAGATGGGATCAGCAGCATTGACTTACTGAAAAAAAAGCAGCATAGCTTACAGGATATACGTGGTAACAAGATCGCAATGATATTCCAGGAGCCAATGACCTCGCTTAACCCGGTACTTAGTTGCGGCTACCAGGTCATGGAGGCAATCAGGTTGCATAAAAAAGTATCAGCTAAATCAGCCAAACAAATCACGCTTGACTGGTTTAGCAGGGTAAAGCTGCCCCAGCCTGAAGCGGTCTTTCAACGATATCCCCATCAATTGAGCGGCGGACAAAAACAACGGGTCATGATTGCAATGGCCATGTGTTGCGAACCTTCACTCTTAATTTGTGATGAACCAACCACAGCCCTGGATGTAACAGTTCAGAAAACAATATTGGAACTGATCAGGGAATTACAACAGCAGTCCCAAATGGCTGTCATTTTTATCACCCATGATTTAGGCGTGGTAGCGGAGATCGCCGACAGGGCTGTAGTCATGTACAAAGGTTCCATTGTTGAACAAAATAGTGTAAAAGAACTTTTTCTCCGGCCCAGTCATCCCTATACCCGCGCATTACTGGCATGCCGCCCCGTCAATCATCCCCGTGGCGAACGATTGCCGGTGGTAAGTGATTTCCTGCAGGCTGAACCCAGTGAAGGAAAAGAATCAAAGCCGGCAACAGAATCCCTCTCTGCCTACCCGTTTTCACCAATTGGGCAGACATTGTTGAGCGTAGAAAATCTTTCCGTATGGTTTCCTGCAAAAAAATCTTTTCTCGGAAAACCTGTCGCATATACCAGGGCGGTCGATGACGTTAGTTTTGAGGTATACAAAAGTGAAACATTGGGTCTGGTGGGTGAAAGTGGTTGTGGTAAAACAACATTGGGCAGGACTTTGTTGCGCCTGGTTGAGCCGACGCAGGGAAAAATCAACTATAATGGTATAGACCTGACAGCAAAAAAACGCGATGAAATCCGCAGCCTGCGAAAGGATTTACAGATCGTTTTCCAGGATCCTTATTCCTCCCTGAATCCAAGACTTACCATAGGCGCTGCCATTGCTGAACCCTTGCAGGTACATGGCCTGGCAACCGGGTCCGATGCCAGGAGAGACAAGGTTGTTGAACTCCTGGAAAAAGTAAACCTGGGGCCTGAACATTTCCATCGTTACCCGCATGAATTCAGCGGGGGACAGCGTCAACGAATTGTAATTGCCCGGGCACTGGCACTTAATCCTTCTTTCATCGTTTGTGATGAATCCGTGTCGGCACTTGATGTAAGCGTACAGGCGCAGGTATTAAATTTACTCAATGACCTGAAAAAAGAATTTGGCTTTACCGTCATTTTTATTTCCCATGACCTGTCTGTGGTACGTTATATCAGCGACCGGATCATGGTGATGAACAAGGGGCGAATTGAAGAGAGCGGCCCTGCCGATGAGATATATTATAACCCGCAAATGGAGTATACAAAAAAACTTATCGCTTCTATTCCCCGGGGCATTGTTGCTTAATCCCGGATCTCTATATTAGTGCTGATCATATCAAACCTGTCCTCCTCTTCATTGTCACCATAAAACTCCCTGGCACTTTTCCGTTTGGAATACAATAATTTTTTCAGCTCCTTATTGATTTGACTTGCCAGGGGTTCTTCCTCGCGGATCCTTGTACTGCCGAGATTGGTAAAATCATAATCGCGGTTAAGATATAAACCCCGGTAAGCATAATATTCACTGGCGGCCCGCTCAATTTCCTCTTCTTCAAATTCAAACTGACCGGGTTGTGCAGGCAAAAGCCCTACCGTGGCCAGTTTCCAGGTCATATCATCCTTCTTGTTTTTGTATTTGAAAAAATATATAAATCCTTTTTTTCCCTGAACAGTGGCAGCCCGGCGTTCTATATAAACCAGGGTATCGGGTTTGCCATAAGACTTTCTCTGTAATAAACTGCTTTTACCCAGGTCCAGATGGTTATTAAATGCGGCCGGGAATTTCCCCGCTTTGCCGGCCCGGTGCAGGTCTTTGTACAATTGATACCTGTACTCATCCAGGGAAGCGAAATATTTCAGCAAACTGTCGGGGTAAGACTTATTATCCCTTACCAATAAGAGCAAGGTAGAATATTTTAATTTTTTATCCGAGCTCTGCAGCATCTGCCGGAATAAGGTTTGTACAGTTGGTTGATC
>DASUMO010000292.1:0-8128 GCA_036277695.1 Chitinophagaceae bacterium | reverse complement strand
TCAATATTCAGGTTTTTAGCCATGTCCCCTACGCGTCAACTGGCAGCCATCATGTTTACCGATATTGTCGGATACACTGCCTTTATGCAGCAGGATGAGGAAAAGGCCCTGGACATTATCAAACATTATAATGCCACCCTGGACAAATATGTTTCGCAATTCAATGGCAGGGTTTCTAATTTTTACGGAGATGGCAGTCTTTGCATTTTCTCCAGTGCTACCGACGCAGTGAATGCTTCGCTTTGCGTGCAAAAAGAATTGGGAACCGAACCCGTGGTTCCCCTTCGCATTGGCATACATATCGGTGAAGTTTTTTTCGAAGATGGGAAAGCACTGGGCGATGGCGTCAACGTGGCTTCACGGGTGCAATCGCTGGGCCAGGCCAATACCATTTTTATTTCCGCCGAGGTCTATGATAAAATAAAAAACAATCCGGCTTTTAACGCAATCTCACTGGGGTATTTCGAATTCAAGAATGTACACAAACCGTTGGAAGTACTTGCGCTGACCAATGAAGGCCTGTTTGTACCAGCCAGGAAAAAATTGGGAGGAAAGCTGAAGCAGAAGAAGAGTTTTTGGCGCCAGCCCCTTGTTATGAGTATATCCATAGCGCTGTTATTGGTTGTTGCCTGGTTTATTTATAAAACATGGGCTAAAATTCCAGCTGTGGATCTATCCGAAAAAACGATCGCCGTCCTGCCATTTATGGATATGAGTCGGGATAAAAGCCAGGAATATTTCGGAGATGGCCTGGCAGAAGAAATAATTAACTCCCTGACCACTATTCGGGAATTGAGGGTGATTGGACGGACATCCTCTTTCCAGTTCAAAGGGAAAAACATCGATCTAACAGAGATCGGGAAAAAATTGAAGGCAGGAATTGTACTGGAAGGAAGTGTGCAGCAATCCGGCAACCGGGCCCGGATAACGGCCCAGCTGATCAGGGTAAAAGACAATTCCCATATCTGGTCCCAACGATACGACCGGGATCTTACGGATATTTTCAAAGTGCAGGATGATATCGCCCTGCATATCACAGAAAAACTGAAGCTTTCCTTAACCGCACTGGAAAAGAAGCAACTCAGCATGCAGGAAACTGCTCCGGAAGCCTATACACTTTACCTGAAAGGCTTACATGCTTACCGGCAACAAGCTTTTGAGCAAAGTATTGCATTCAACATGCAAGCCATTCAGATAGATCCCGTATTCGCCCTGCCCTATGCCTATATTGCGTTGGCAAAAGCGTGGATTATCCACCGGGCGGAGGATTATAAGAACCAGCCTGCGCTTCTCGATGCCAAACAATTCGCCCTTAAAGCCATTCAATTAGCCCCCAAGCTGGCAGAAGCTTATTCCGCCCTGGGTTTAATATCCTGGCGGATTGAACGTGAGTTTACACAAGCCCGTGAATACTTTGAAAAATCAATTTCTCTGAACCCTAATGCATCGCTTATTCAAAACCGGTATGGCTATTTTCTTACCTGGATGGGTGAATTTGAAAAGGCAAAAAAACTGGCGCTTAGCGCGATAGAATCAGATCCTATAGACCTCAACAGTTACTCTATTCTGATCACCGCCAATCAATTTAATGGTCAATACCGGGAAGCGGGGCAGTATGTCCGGGAATCTTTGCAGCTATTTCCCGAGAATACTTCATTTCAGACCATGTGGGTCTTCAATACATATCTCGAAGGACGCTACACTGAGTTTATTCAGCAATGTGATTCAATGTTGCGGATCAATAAACCAAAAGATCCATGGCTTATGGCTTTATTGAGCATGGCCTATTTTAAAACGGGAAACAGAGAAGCCAGCAACAGGATCCTGCATCAACTAAAAGCACTAAGCAGGGACTCTGTTTCGAATGCCAACTATTTTACTGCGGAAGCCTTTAGCGTCCGTAACGAGCCGGATTCGTCAATCGCCTGGCTTCAAAAATCCCTGGATAAACTGGAGCCCCGGCTCAGTCATTTAAAAATAAGTCCATTTTTTGACCCATTACGAAAGCTTCCGGCCTTTCAAAAAATCTACAGGGATTATGGATTTGAGGATTAACCGTGAAAGGATTCTTAATTAGGCCGCCAGGATCAGGCGGAGATAACCCTAAATTAACAGTCCCGGGGAATTGGTATAGCCTTTGCCTTACGAGCTTTGCACAAACTTTATTGTTATGAAAGCAACTTTAAATTTCCTGGCCGGGTTGGGACTGCTGGCAGCCGGAGTCGGGATTTATACTTTTCGCAGGATGAGGAAAAACTCCAGGCAGATGCTGAACCAGGTGGCCGATGAAGGTTATGAAACGGCTATGGATATCCTTTATCCTCAAAAACAGATGGCGGACTGCAAACTTCATTATGGCCCTGTTTTGCCCGCTTAAGGCAAAGGTCGTGGGAGCTGCGAACATAAAACTGGAAGAATTTCCCCATTTTACCGTCCGGCCACCGCTAATCCCGAAGAATTAGTTTTTCGCAGGATCACCAGTCCACCCAAGGTTATACCCCAAAAAAAACCCCGAAGAAGAATCTCCGGGATTTAAAGTATAGCCATGAAAAACAAAAATAGTTCTCTTATAAAACTACAGCATTCTTTGAAGAGGTCATAATTATTTTTAATAAGACCTGTGCAAAAACAGCCTATTTTTTCTTCTCATATTTCCTCTTGAACTTATCAATACGGCCCGCTGTATCAACCAATACATTCTTACCTGTAAAAAAGGGATGTGAAGTATTCGAGATCTCCAGCTTTACCAGGGGGTATTCCTTACCATCTTCCCATTTCACTGTTTCCTTGGACCCGGCTGTGGAACGGCTCAGGAAGGAATGGCCGTTACTCATGTCTTTGAAAACCACCAACCGGTAGCTGTCAGGATGGATACCTTTTTTCATAATTTTTTGATTTTTAAGGCGGTACGGATTTTGCCGTACTCTTGAAAAAATAGATTAAGGCGGCAAAGGTAGGCTGGTAAAGGGTTTAATCCAAATCCGTATTGATAAAAGGTAATCCATTTCCGAGCCTTGGGCCACTCCAGGGGAATATGAATAAAAAATCCCCCTAATGGGGGGCCTAAAAAGATGAAAGCATCAAGTTTTGTTTATATTCCGGCTTGCGCCTTCCTACTTACTAACCCGATGCTTTCTGGAATTACTTCAATCTTTTGACGGACTTCCGTAACTCCTGTTACAGATTCTTCTGTTTCCAAAATTTTCCGTAACTGTTGTAAATTAAAGATAGGATATAAGCCTACCGGTTTCCAAATTTTTTTTTGCTTAGTTCTGCACCTGTTACGCACTGGTTATCCACCAGTTTCGAAGGCAGTTTCAGGTTTTAGTCCCGCATATTCACATATTGTAGTGGGATTCCCAGGTTTGCAGTCTTGCAAAGCTGGATCACCTCCTGCAGATCATCAATTTTCTTTCCCGTCACCCTTACCAGGTCATCATTTATGGAAGCTTGCACTTTTTTCCCGGAATCCTTGATCAGTTTTACGATCTTTTTGGCGTCTTCCTGGCTCAGCCCGTTTCTGACCTTGACCTCTTTTTTCCATAGTTTACCGCTTTGCTGACCCTCTTTTGAAGCGTCAAAAGCTTCCGGAGCTATCCCCTGTTTATGGGCCCGGTTGATCAGGACATCGACCAGTTGCCGCATTTTCATGTCATCTTCGGTCTCTATGCGGAGCAGGAATTCTTTTTTGTCGAGGTTGATCGCCACATGGGAGCCTTTGAAATCAAAGCGATTACTGATCTCCCGGCTGGTTACATTGACCGCGTTGTCGAGAGCCTGGGCGTCTACTTTGCTGACAATATCGAATGAGGGCATGATTGCAGTTTGATGAAAATGAAAGAAACTGTTTCGGGGCTTAAAATTAGATAAAAGATGAATGGGAAATGCGGATGGGCAACAATACAAAGTCCCCCGTAAAAACGGGGGACGAACATGCACATGAGAAAACTCTCATGAAAAAATTTATGCTGCAGGTTAGTAAGGCCTATTTTCTTTATTGGCCACCCTGTCCTACCCTGTTCTGTTCTTCCTGGGAAGCACTATTCCTTCTGCGGGGTGGCGGGTTTTGCTGGCCATTTTTACCAAAGCGATAGGTAAAGCTGGCAGTGACCTGGCGGTTATCCCAACGATTGTTGATCCGGGTATCGACAATATCATATTGGGTCTTGCCTTTATAACGTTGAATCCAGAAGGGATCCCGCAGGTTTAAACGTACGGTACCCTTGCCCTTTAGAACCTGTTTTTGTCCGCCCAGGCTGAAAACATACATCGGTTCATTGATGCTCAGCTGGTCAACACCCCGGGCCCTGTAAAAACCGGACAGCTCCAGCGTAAACCCTTGTTTCACGGTAAAGGTCTGGGTCATATTCACCATGAAGGATGTAAACGAAATATCGAGTGGTGTATTTTCATAGACTCCTTTATAATGGTTATTAAAAATATTGGTGAACAGGTTCAGGTTCCACCATTTAGTAACAGGAACAGGAGCGGTGATCGAGATCCCGACATTCCTGAATTTGGCCACATTATCCGCAGTCAGGAAAATAATATCTCCTTCCGGTTTCAGGATCTGTGAAATCACATCATTGGTACTGTTATAATTCAATGTTGTGATCAGTTTACCCTTGAAAGAATGACTCAGTTCCATATTATGCGTGAATTGGGGCATCAGGAAAGGATTGCCCTTGCGGTAAGACAATGAATCCAGGAAATAAATAAAAGGATTCAGGTCCTGGTAATTGGGCCGGGTGATGCGACGGGTATAGGAGACTGTCAGCGTATTGGTTTTATTCAGCTGGTAACTGATAAAAGCACTGGGAAACAGGTTGGTGAAATTCCGGCGGAACGAAGAATCATTATTTACCTGGTAACCCTTGGCTATCGTATTCTCCAGCCTGAGCCCTGCCTGGAATGACCATTTCTTCACTTGTTTATTGGCGTTCAGGTAAACTGCATTGATATTTTCATCATAAATAAAATGATTGGAGCGGTTATCAGTTACCCATTTGGCCCCATCCCAGCGCACGTAATCAACCAGGTTATCATTGCTTACAAAACTGCTTTTGGCGCCGGCTTCAATACGTCCTCCTTTTTTGAAGGGATGCACGTAGTCTGTCTTCAGCGAATAGATATGGATATTGGAAGGTAAATGACCTTTCAACTGGAGCGGGTTTCCGATCGATTGTCCATCCCCGTCAAAGAAATCCGTGGACAGCGTCATGTTGGAGACATTATCATAGGTGATATAATCAAAATCAAAGGTCAATTCCCTTCCTGCCGAATCAAACTGGTGACGGTAATTGAAGTTGGTGGTCAGGTTCTGGAATTTGATCTTGTTATCCGTATAAGATTCCATGATCGACATGGGTTGACGGTTCTCATCAGAAAGAGTGGTGATGGTTTTGGGAGTGGGATGCCCGGAAAACTGGAAACCACTTACAACAACCCCAAATGTATTTTTCTTATCGGCAAAATAATCCAGGCCCAACTTCAGTGAATGGTTGTTATTCCCAAATTTGAATTGGGTCTCCACTTCATTATATCCAAGGATATTTTTATCCTGGTCCAGCCTGGTTCGTGAAATATTCAGCATGTTTCTCCCCCGGAACATATTGGGGTTATAGTTTCCAAAGAAATTGATTTTGTTTTTGCGGTAGTTAAAGTTGAAACTGTTTTGCGATTTGGGGATTACGTAAAAAGTTCCATCCCTGTCTTCAAAATAACTGGTGGTAAGACCCACCATAATGGACCCATTAAAACCGGCAGCCCGGCCCTTTTTGGTTTTAATATTGATCACTCCTGAATTGCCGGCTGCATCATATTTGGCGGAGGGATTGGTCATGATTTCAATCTGGTCTATGGCCGAAGCAGGGGTATTCTTTAATAAGTTGGCCAGGTCGGTAGCGGAAAGAAAAGTCTGTTTGCCATCCATCATTACAATCACCCCGGCTTTTCCACGCAGGCTGATCACCCCGTCATTGCTCACCGTTATACCGGGAGATTTTTCCAGTACTTCCAAAGCCGTGGCGCCGGCACTGGTAGGAGAAGCATCCACATTGACAATGGTCTTGTCAATCTTGGTTTCAATAAAAGGCTTTTTTGCAGTGACGGTTACTTCACTCAGTCCTTTGGCTTTTTCGGCCAGTTTAAAGACAGGGATGTCTACCGCCTTATTCGAAGCATCGAGTGCAAAGCCTCCACTTGTTTTTTTCTCATAACCCACAGATGTGGCCATGAGGAAATAGTCGCCTTCTGAGATATTTTCGAATTCATACTTTCCGTCCTTGCCTGAAAGGGCAATTTTGACCAGGGCAGAATCCTTTTGTTTTAAAAGGGAAAGCGAAACGGAAGCAATGGGTTTGTTTTCCGAGTCGAGAACTGAGCCGGTAATTTTTCCCGTTGGTGATTGGGCCGCTGCGAACAGGCTGAACAGAACACAGCAAAGGCTAAGGTTTACTAATTTTTGCATAAACATGGCTATTGGGTAATGATTGGTTATGAATAAAGATCTGTTTAAACAATGGTTGTTTTACATAAATATGACAAGCTTCGTAGTTCGCGTGTTGAAGGGTGATAAAAACATGCCGATACACAAACGGTCTGCAAGCATTATCAATGAAAAAAAGAGCTAAACATTGTTGACATTTTTTACATCAGGTCTTTTAACAAAGCTGCCCGGGTACTTGACCCGGGCAGCTGCCGTTTTTAATGGCTATAGGCTTAATGGTTAATGAATTTCATTAGTTCCCTGCTTTTACACGGTTTTGCTCATCATCTGCGCCGCCTTTCTTGCGCTGGCCGGCACCATTCATTTTCCCCTTGTTAAAGCGGTAGGTAAAACTCAGGCTAACCGTACGGCTATCGTTCACGTTCCTGAACTGCGCATCCACATTACCATATTTGCTGTATCCTTTAAATACACCCATGGCAAATATATCTCTCACGTTCAGGCGTACACTGGCTTTGTTTTTCAGGATCTGCTTGCTGAAACCGGCATTTACCTGGGCAATCTGGCGGATATAGATTACACCTTCCACGCCACGGCTCCTGTAAAAACCGCTGAGTTCAGCACCCCAGCCTTTTCCAAATTTGAATTGCTGCTGGGCCTGCACCATCACGCCGGTAATACCGATTGCAATGTTTTCATTGTTCACCACACCTTCAAACTGGTTATTATATACGTTCATGTACACATTCCCGCTCCACCATTTGTTAATCTGCTTGTAGGCACTTACAGATAAACCAACCTGACGGAGACTGGCGATATTCGCTCTTTTGATATAGGTTTCATTGGTAGCCTCATTCTGCTCGATCACCTGCTGGATAATATCATCCGTGCTGGTAAAATTCAGCGTGGTAGTAAGAAAACCCTTATAGGTATGGCTCAATTCAACGTTATGAGCGAACTGGGGTTTCAGATTCGGATTTCCCTGTTGGAATGTATAACGATCCAGGAAATTGATAAAGGGATTCAGGCTTTCATAATCCGGGCGGTTGATCCTCCTGCCATAATTAAGCACGAATGAGTTTTTCTCACTGGCCTTATATTGCAGGTAAGCGGTGGGGAAGAGTTGGGTATAATTTCTTTTGAATTGTTCGCCTGTAGTCAACTGGTTACCTTTCGCATTGGTGTTCTCAACCCGCAGGCCTAATTGCCCGTTCCACTTTTTACCCAGGGGACGGCTATAGTTTACATAAGCCGCATTGATGTTTTCGGTATACACGAAATGATTACTGCGATTGAAGTCATGGATCGTTTGCCCGTTGCGGATCGTATCATAACTGGCGTTATTGTCGGTTTTCACATAACTGGATTTGAGACCGGCTTCGAATTTGGCGCCATTTTTCAGGGGAAGTGTATAGTCCAATTTACCGCTGTAAATAGTAATATTCTGCGGCAGCGTTCCTACCAGCGTATCCGGTGTGCTCAGCAGGTTGCCGGCATTATCATAATAAGAACTGATCAAAGGCTGGTCGCTGGTAGATTTATAGCGGATATAGTCGAGATCAGCGGTCAGCTCCTGGCCTGCTGAATCCAGGATTGTACGGAAGTTAAAATTACCGCTATAGTTTTTCCAGGTCTCGTCATTTGTTGTAAAGGCTTTGGTTTGACCGGTCAGGTTATTAC
>DASUMO010000291.1:0-2154 GCA_036277695.1 Chitinophagaceae bacterium | reverse complement strand
CTTGGGTGTGGCCGATAAAAAATCAATCAGTAAATGCTGGAAAACCGGGTTTTTTTTCATCGTGGCAGGGTTGGTTGCGCTTTAGCCGGGATGGATCAAAACTAGCAAAAAATGATATGTTCATGGAGATTAAAATAATGGGGAATCAGGTTATTTTCAGGGTAAAGAAATGGGCCCTGAAAATGCGCAGACAGCCCATGACGGTAGGGGGGTAATGCTGCTCTATTTTTACCCCGGATTTTTTTATTGCCATAGTAAAATCTTAACGAATGCAGGCTATATTGGGTGTTATCTTCCATTTTATCGGCGGGTTTGCCTCAGGCAGTTTCTACATGCCTTATAAGAAAGTCAGGGGTTGGCACTGGGAAAATTATTGGATCATAGGCGGTTTGTTTTCCTGGTTGATCGTTCCTCCCCTCGCCGCCTGGTTAACCGTACCGGGTTTTTCCGAAATTATTAAGGCCAGCTCTCCAGACACTATCAAATACACGTTGTTGTTTGGCATATTATGGGGTTTTGGCGGACTGACCTATGGCCTGGGTGTTCGTTACCTGGGAATGTCATTGGGCAATTCGGTGGTCCTGGGTTTTTGCTCTGCTTTTGGCGCACTGGTTCCCTCTATTTATTATAATTTCTATCCTGCTGAAGGCAAGACCACGCTGAATGACTTATTGACCACGGGTTGGGGCCAGATTGTTTTAGCCGGGGTGGTTATTTGCCTGCTTGGTATATATATCTGTGGCAAGGCAGGAGTGATGAAGGAAAGGGAAATGGGAGAAGAGGAAAAGCAAAAAAGTGTGGCTGAATTCAGTCTGGTAAAAGGACTGATCGTCGCCACTTTTTCCGGAATCATGAGCGCCTGTTTCAATTTTGGGATTGAGGCCGGCAAGCCTATGGCGGAAGCGGCCGTGGCGCAGGGCATGAATCCTTTATTTCAAAATAATGTTACCTACGTCGTTTTACTTTGGGGCGGACTGGCTACCAATTTTCTCTGGTGCCTGGGTCTGAATATCCGTAACAGGACATTTGGAGATTATACCGATAATAAAACTCCACTTAAAAAAAATTATTTGCTCTCCGCATTGGCGGGTACTACCTGGTTCCTTCAATTTTTCTTTTACGGGATGGGTGAAAGCAAGCTGGGCAATGGCGCCAGCAGCTGGATCCTGCATATGGCTTTTATCATTCTTATCGCCAACATGTGGGGAATATTCCTCAACGAATGGAAGGGAGTCAGTAAAAAAACAAAAACGACCATTACCCTGGGCATTGCCGCCATCATTCTTTCAGTGATCGTGGTAGGCTATGGTAATTCACTGAAATAATTCCGGATTTTAAAATGTGAAATATGACAGCTGTCAAATCAATCAACTTCAAACATGTCAGTTATCGCTGGGATGAAGAAGTAGCCTCCCGGCTTGCCGGGGATGAAGTGGGTCTGCTGGTTTACCGTTCCAATTTATTGGGGTCGGATTTACGACTCACCAATTACGGAGGGGGGAACACTTCCTGCAAGGCAATGGCAAAAGATCCCCTTACCGGGCAGGAAACCGAAATCATGTGGGTTAAAGGAAGCGGAGGTGACCTGGGTACCATGAAACGCCAGGGCCTGGCAGCACTTTATGTTGACCGTTTGCGTAGCCTGCAACAGGTTTACCGCGGAATTGAATTTGAGGATGAAATGGTGGAGCTTTTCAATCATTGTATTTATGATTTGGCTTCTAAAGCACCTTCTATTGATACGCCGCTACATGCATTCCTCCCGTTTAAGCATATTGATCACCTGCACCCGGATGCCGCCATTGCACTGGCGGCAGCAAAGGATGGAGAACGTATAATCAAGGAACTTTTTGGCGGAACCATCGGTTGGGTAGGCTGGCAGCGGCCGGGCTTTGACCTGGCTCTCCAGTTAAAAAAATGCCTGGAGGAAAACCCCGGCATTAAAGGTATCATGCTGGGTTCACATGGCTTATTTACCTGGGGCGATACCGCTTTTGAAAGTTATATGAATACCCTTGAAGTGATTGAAAGGTGTGCACAATACCTCGAAGATCATTATGGGAAGAAAAGACCGGTATTCGGTGGTCCGAAAATTCAGTCTCTTCCTAACGAGGAACGTTTGCAAAAAGCTGCGGCACTGGCACCCCTGCTCCG
>DASUMO010000290.1:0-3499 GCA_036277695.1 Chitinophagaceae bacterium | reverse complement strand
TGAATTTTCCAATAACATTATTCGCGCAAGAATGCTAAACCCGGCTGATGTAGGTCAAGAGGCGATAAAGGCTAAAAAATGATTAAGGCTGCCTGCTCATTAATAAACAATTTTGTCAGCGAAAGCTGATTTTAGAAGTTGATCATGCCAAAATAGTTGAATAAAAAGGGATTTTTAAGAAGGTGATCAATTGTATTATTTGTTTAGTTGCGTATAATAAAACCGGTATTATAATTCCATAACAGATCGCTCCAATATGAAAAAATTGCTCTTGATAATAGTGTTATTCAGCTGTTCCTTAATACAATTAAGTGCACAAACAAGCGTTCCCGACGACAGGATGAAATGGTGGCGGGAAGCCCGTTTTGGTATGTTCATACATTGGGGAGTTTATGCAGTTCCTGCTGGTACTTTCAGGGGGCAAAAAATCAACCGTATTGGGGAATGGATCATGAACCGGGGTAAAATTCCTGTAGCCGAATACCAGGCATTTGCCAAACAATTCAACCCGGTAAAATATGATCCCGATGCATGGGTAAGAATGGCGAAAGATGCAGGGATGAAATATATCGTTATTACTTCCAAACATCATGACGGGTTTGCCTTGTTTGATTCAAAAGCAAGCAAATGGGATATGGTAGATGCAACGCCTTATGGGAAAGATCTTTTAAAACCGTTAGCAGAAGCCTGTCGCAAACACGGAATTAAACTGGGCTTGTATTATTCTCATGCACAGGACTGGAATAATCCCGGCGGCGCAGCAGCCCGCAAGGTAGCCAGTGAGGGATGGGCGAATCCTGATTCTGCTTTAATAGATGCTTATACAGCAGAACACAATGGTCATTGGGATCCTGCACAGACTAAAAGGACCATGTCGCAATATATTGATGAGGTTGCTATACCGCAGGTAAAGGAGATCCTCACTAATTATGGCGATATAGCAATACTCTGGTGGGATACGCCAACGGGGATGACTGATGAATATGCCGAGAAATTAAATGCATTATTGAAATTACAACCCAATATTATCACCAACGACCGCTTAAAGCGTCCCAACTATCCAGGGGACTATAAAACACCGGAACAAAGAATACCCCAACTCAGTGAACTGGATGGAAAGGACTGGGAAACCTGTATGACCATGAATGAAACCTGGGGGTATAAAAGTTATGCCCAAAACTGGAAAAGCACAGAAACCCTTGTCCGTAATTTGATAGATATCGCTTCTAAGGGAGGGAACTATTTGCTGAATGTTGGTCCGAAGGCCGACGGTACATTTCCCCAGGAAAGTATTGACCTGTTAAAATCAATGGGCGAATGGATGAAAGTGAATGGCGAAGCTATTTATGGCACAAAAGCCAGCCCCTTTGGTTTATTTCCCTGGGGAAGGTGCACAAGGAAAGAAAAAGGGAAAAACAGCATTCTGTATTTTTCGGTATTTGACTGGCCAAAAGATGGCAGGGTTTCGATACCCGGCCTGAAAAATAAAGTTATAGCTGCAACATTATTGGCAAACGGAAAGGCCATAAAGACTAACTCAACAAAGGAAGGACTTGATATTGTTCTCAGTGGAGGGGCAGCGGATCCGATCGCTTCTGTAATAAAGCTGGAAGTAAAAGGAACTGTAACCGCCGGATCTGTTAATCCAAAAGATAAAATGAAGGCCGGGGAACTGGATTAACGCTAAAGTTACATATGAAATTCACAAAATCTTTATTGACGACGGTATTGATCCTGGTTAGTGAGCTGGCATGGGCAACCGACTTTGATATAACAAAGTACGGGGCGGTTGGCGATGGAAAGACATTAAACACAGTTGCTATCCAAAGCACGATAGATGCCTGTTATAAAAACGGGGGCGGTAAAGTCATATTCCCCGAAGGGATTTATTTGTCCGGGACGATAGAATTAAAGGATAATGTTACCCTGCATCTAAAAAAAGGTGCCCGCTTGCTCGGAACTACAGACCTGGAGCAATACCGCAACCTTGATCCTTTTACCGAAGGATTGGGTATCGATGTTGGATGGGCTTTATTGGTGGCAGTAGACGCCAAGAATATTGGTATAGAAGGGGAGGGAGCAATTGATGGGCAGGGGGCAAAACTAAAAGCCGAGCATATTTTAAAGGATACAAGGCCTGAGGGTCAGCGCTGGGGCCGCCGTCCTTTCCTTGTCCGGATAGTACGATGCAGGGGTGTCAGGGTAAAAGATATTACACTCAATTATGCAGCTGCCTGGACTTCCCATTATTTTCAATCAACCCAAATCCAAATTGAGAATGTGAAAATTGTCAGTACAGGTGTGGCACATAATGACGGCATCGGAATTGACGGTTGCCAGGATGTGCGGATCAAAAACTGTGATGTGATAAGCGGAGATGACGCATTGGTATTTAAGACCACTTCAAGTAAGATGGCCTGCAGCAATATTGAAGTGAGCGGCATGCGTTTGAAAAGTTCACAGGCAGGAATTAAAATGGGAACCGAATCCATGGCGCCGTTTGAGAATATCAAAATAAGTAATTGCCATATTTATGAAACAAGAAATGGCGGTATAAAATTATTGACCGTTGATGGGGCGCACCTGAGAAATGTGGAAATATCAGGTATCACGATGAGCGAAGTGAGAACGCCGATGCTTTTCAGGCTGGGATCAAGATTGAATGTTTTCCGGAAAGGCCGGGATACCAAACAGCCAACCGGGACATTTGAAAATGTTGTCATCAAAAATGTAAAGGCCAAATCGTCCGACAGTACGCAATTAAGACCGCCTTCCGGTATCTTGATCACGGGTATACCCGGTCATTATATTACAAACCTCACCCTGGAAAATATAGAGATTGATCTGCCGGGTGGTGGTACGGCGGAGCATGCAAGACATATTGTTCCCGAGGCTATTGATCAGTATCCCGAAATAAAAACTTTCGGGCCCACCATACCTGCTTATGGGGTATGGGCCAGGCATGTAAAAGGATTAAAGCTCAGGAATATCATCTTCAGAGTCGGGAACAATGATCTCCGCCCGGTTTTTATTTGTGAGGATGGAAAGGATATCGAACTGAGTGGATGGAATATTCCTGAAACTACCGGCTCGCAGTCCATCATCCGTCTGGAAAATGTGGAAGGCGCTACTATCAGCCACAATGATGTAAAAGGCAGTGCAGAAGCATTTGTCGGGATAGAAGGGGCAGACAGCAAAGAAGTGCGGTTAGAAAAAAATACAACGCGTGGTATTAAGGAAACTATTCTGTTATCAGGAAACGCTAAACCCGGTGCAGTGGTTCTGCAATAGTTCCGGCAACCCTGCCTTCCAATCTCAAGTATGAATAGAATATTCCGATATGTTTTGTTTTTTACCTGGTTAACAGGTATCGGAATTTGTCATGCACAGTCTTCAGCGAAAAGCCAGTGGGTCTATACTGGTTCAAAGGGAAAATTAATTTATAAAACTTTGGAGGGTGGCGACAGGATCATGGATTTTTCCTATGCAGGTTATATGG
>DASUMO010000289.1:0-8304 GCA_036277695.1 Chitinophagaceae bacterium | reverse complement strand
TATGCCATGTCAGCTGCAGCATATAGCTACCTGGGAGCTACGGGCCAGATATTGCCAGACCAGGCTTTTGCCGTGGTACATCGTTATGCGGATAAAGCCCTCGAACTTGACAGCACGATAGCTGAAAGCCATATTGCCAAAGCAAACGCCTATTTATTTTATGACTGGAAATGGGAGGAGGCCTACCAGGCTCTAAGAAAAGCACTGGAATTAAACCCGGCTTCCATTGAAGCCCTTGATCTGTTGGGATATTACTATGTTATTGTCGGTAAGAAAGAGCTGGCAGTTCGTTCCCTGCAACAGGCTGAACAACTGGATCCCCTTTCTCCGGTTATTGCCCAGTCACTCGGCAGTATGTATATTTTTGCCGGGATGTTTGATGAAGCCGTCCGGCAGGCCGATAAGATGCTGGAGATAAATCCGCGAATGAGGATAAGCATTGAAATGAAGGGTTGGGCTTTCGGCATGAAGGGCGATTGGCCGACTGCTCTGAAATTATTCGAAGAAGTGCACCGGCTCACAAATCACCCGCTTAAGGGTTTAATGGGCCTGGGATTCGCCTATGCAAAACTGGGTATGACCGATGAGGCCCTGGAAGTGATCCGCAAAATGGAACAGCGTCAGCGGGAAGAACCCGGATCTGTGATTGATGCCGACCTGGCCGGCGTTTGGTTTGGATTGGGAAATTATGATAAAGCTTTTTACTATATTAACCAGTGTATTGATAAGAGGATGGGCCCAGTGAGTTATTTCCTGGAATACCCCGCATATGACGGCATTAAAAATGACCCTCGCTATACGGAAGTACAAAAAAGAATGGGTTTGTATTTTGATAAGGCAGAAGCCTGATTATAGATTAGTACCTATACTTCCGCAACTTCGAACCAGTAGCGAAAAAAAGTTTCTATTTTTTTCCGGGTTGCTAATATTGTAGAAGGTTTTGTTATAAAGCTATTGGCGCCCGCCCGGTAACACTCCCTTACATAATCCGGGGAAGAAATTTCCCCTAAAACTACCAGCGGGATATCCGCATACCGGGGATTTGATTTCAATTGTTTCAATAATTCAGTGCCGTGGTAGAAGGCTCCAGCATCGTTGAGTAGGATCAATGCAGGCCGACCCCACTCCATGGTCCGGGAATCCAGCTCAAGTGGATCCTGTATATATTTAACTGGGATCATGGTATTTGTATCGGCAAGAGCTGTTTCGGTGATCAGCTGGTCATCCGGATCCGTATGAAGCATTAGAACATAAGTGTGCATAGATGTGGTTTGAATACTGGCAGCAAAAATATATCCATTATTGCTGCCGTTCTGTTAAGCGGAATATTTACCCCGGTTAAGTTTTTGTTGATGTCAAAATATTGTGCTTACATTTACACAAAACATCCCGATATGAATCTCTTTGTAGCTGGCCTCCCTTACGATCTCGATGATGCGGAGCTGGAAGAAATATTTGAAAAATTTGGCACGGTAGCCTCTGCCAAAGTCGCAATGGACAAGGAAACCGGTAAAAGCCGGGGATTTGGCTTTGTAGAAATGCCCAATGAAGCGGAAGCCAAAGATGCGATTGAAAACCTCAATGATATTTCACTGGGCAAAAAACCACTGGTTGTAAAAGCAGCTGAAGACAGGCCCGGCGGTGGCGGAGGTGGAGGTGGTTACCGTGGTGGTAGCGGCGGTGGAGGTGGTTACCGCGGCGGCAGTGGTGGTTCAAGAGGAGGTGGCGGTGGCGGTGGATACCGCGGCGGCAGCGGCGGTGGAGGATACAATAAAGGTGGCGGCTTTAACCGCGATAGGAACCGGTAAAAAAACTATAATGATTTTTGACAAATGATGGGATCTCCCATCATTTTTTTTGTGCTTTTTAGATAGAGTAAAGTTAATTCAGCCGCTCTTTTTGTATTTTGACAGGAATCTGGAAAAAGATGATGACGGCTTTTTTATTTTCAAGCAACTGATAAAAATGAATTTATGACAACCATTACCGATGAATACATGTATGAAATGCTCCCCCGGTCGCGGGAGTATTCGATTGTGTTACTTAAGCCGGGCCCAAAGACCGATCAGCCCGATTTACAGCAGATCATCTGGGAACACGGTCGCAGGAATTTTGCCCTCAGGGCCGAAGGAGTTTTATCTATTGTTTGCCCCGTTACCGAAGAAACAGGGCTGAGCGGCTTGTGCATTTTTAATGCGGGTCCAGAAGAAAGTAATAAGTACATGGAAGAAGACCCGGCTGTCCAGGCGGGAATCTTTGTATTTGAAATTCATCCCTGCCGGGGCTTTCCGGGTGATAACCTGCCGGAAAAATAAACTGCTTGTGTAATTCGCAGTTTCGGGCATCATTACACAAACCGAGATTATGAGAAAACAAGTTATCACAGCTGTCTTTTATAGTATCCTGCTTGGTAATTGCGGGCCTGCCCCTAAAACGAGTGCCACAGCCAATCCTGCCGGCTCCCCGGCTTATACCGGTTCAAGAGCAGCCATGCTGGACAATAACACGTTTGAACTAAAAGAAATATCCTCTGACGAAACATATGGGTATTCCGAAAATAATCCGGTAAAGGTAGGCGGCGTGAAAGACAGTGAAGGCCCGCTGAATGAACGGAGATTTTTAAACGCATTACTGGGCCCGAATGGAGAAACCGTAAGTTATTCCAGGAAAGGAAGCTGCTGTCCGTTTAAAACTCCCAATGGTTTTTCAGGGGCAGGTTTGCTGGATCGTTACGAAGTGAGTTATGAAGGCCTGGAGAAACCAGTCTATATCTTTATTAATATGTATGATTTTGGAGAACTCAGGGCACCCAGGGGTTTTTCATTCAAAAAATAAACGGGATATCTTTATAAAAAATCTAATTCATTATGTATTCTCTTACCTGGTAGCCCCGGCTCTGCAATTATTTTCTTGACTTAATCACATTTTCTTCACAGTGACCCTAAGTGGCCATTATAACGGTGGCTGGCATATTCGCATTTAGTACTTTCACTGGGTAAAAATACGAGACATGTGTAAAACCCAGTTCAAAGCCTGCCTGTTAATTATCTTTTCCTACTTGTTTTGTTACGCTGCTATTGCCCAGAAAAAGGCAAAATTCAATTACGAAGATGCCTCCGTGTTTGCAGGTATTGAAGTGGGCTCCAAAGGAGTTAAATTAAGTGTTGTTGACGTGGATAAAAATGCGAAGTCTGGCGGTGCGTTTACTATTTTGAAGGATACGGCCGTCAATACTGATTTTATCAGTTTTTCCAATGCCAGTTCCGCTGCTACGCTGGATGCCCTGAATAACCTGTATACTGTGGCAACCCGGGATTTGAAAATACCTTCCCGCCGGGTGTTTACCGTCGTCAGCTCCGGAGTAAAAATGCAGGCAGAAAAAGATTCGAAAAAAGATATGATTGTAGAGCTGGTTGGTTCTTTCCGTCAAAAAATAAAAGAACCGGATCGCCAGGTTGAAGTGGTGGATGTGATCCAGGAAGCACGTCTCTCCCACCTGGGTATTGTTCCGGAAAGCAAACGTTATACAACTTTCCTGATCGATATCGGGAGTGGTAATACAAAAGGGGGCTATTTCCCCAATGGCAATACGAGGGATTTTAAATTATTCCAACTGAACTGGGGAACCAAGAGTACAGCCAATGCAACCGAAAAGCGTTGCGAGGAAACAGACAAGACTCTGACCAATTTCAACCGGCAATTATACCGTGTTTTGACGGGAGCCGAGAATACCGAAATCATTTATGCGGTTAATTCCAGTGGAGCTTACCCGCTTAGCGATAATATCGCATTCAGTGGAGGAATAGCATGGGCAGCAGCCATGCTGGTTCATCCTGAACAATATAACCGGCCGGTAGTCACCGTAACATTTGATGAGATCTTAAAATTCAGTGAGCAATTATATAAAGATCATGCTTCACTTTCGGGTGAAGCACTCGCTAAAAAAATTACTGATCCGAAATTAGTTAAAGCCGACATTACGAAAGAGATCAAAAGGGTACACGCTGTTTTTGATCAGCGTTCGCTGATGGCAGGTGCCGGTCTCCTGCTGAAGATCATGCGGCAGTTCGCTTCCATATACGAGACGAAACAGTTTTACCTGGTTAAAAGCGGGCAGGTAGGCTGGATCTCTGCTTATGTAGACCAGCAGGATAAAAATTTATAATCACACCGGTCATATCAGCGATATAAAATAAGACTGCTGTATTTAGGAATTACACATGTTCCCTGGGAACTCCTGTTTCTTGACATTACTTCACTATCCTGGTGGCTGCTGAGCAGGGTTTTCCAGGAACCTGCCGGCAAATTCAGCGTTTGCAAATGAGAGCTTCCATTAAAGATGACCATGATTTTATTGGCGGAGTCACCCGCTGCTTTGGCATCTATGGTATAAGCGATAATACCGGGTGGTACATTATTCATAAACCGGATATTTTTTGCAATGGCTGCGGCTGAATTCATTCTGAAAGCGGGATGCTTCTTTCTTAATTGTACCAATGACTTGACATAGTCAACGACCTGTTTATTCCTGGACTTCAATTGCCAGTCAACCTGGTTAATGCTATCCGGTGATTCGAATGAATTCTCCACTCCCATCTTGGTTCTCAGGAATTCTGTACCGGCATGCAGAAATGCTATACCCTGTGATGTAAGGACGATAGAGAGGGACAGCTTATGCATATTGACCCGGTCTTCATCGCTTGCATCTTTTGCCGAGATGGCCAGTTTATCCCAGAGCACATGATTATCATGGCATTCAGCGTAAGTAACCGTTTGGTAGGGTTGAGCGGCATAGGGCGCTTTGGAGTAATTGACTTTTTTATAGTTTACTTGTGGGTGTTTGCAGGAAGCTACGATCCCGAATTTTACACTTTCTTCCATACCGGCTTTACCGCTGGCAAATCCACGATCCTCGTGTTCAAACACACTCCCCTTGATGCCATCGCGTATATCATCGCTGAACACTGCTATCCTGTCGAGTTTCGATGCGTTTTTTTTCAGGGCCCTTAAGGAATCCGGTAAAGGGGAAGCGCCGGCTGTCCAGCCTTCTCCATAAAGCAAGATATCAGGCCTGAGCCTGTGTAGTTCTTTAGAGACCAGGTTCATGGTTTCAATATCATGCACTCCCATCAGGTCCACGCGGAAACCATCAATATGGTATTCCTGCACCCAGTATTTCATGGATTCCAGAATGAATTTGCGCATCATCGGGCGTTCACTGGCTGTTTCATTGCCACAAGCCGTGGCATTGGAAAATTTACCATCTTTTGTCTGCCGGTAATAATAGCCGGGCACGAGTTGGTTAAAATGGGAGGTTTCTGTCAATGCCGTATGATTATATACCACATCCATGACGACCCGCAATCCATTTTCATGAAAAGTTTTTACCAGTTGTTTCAATTCTTTGATCCTCGTAATGCCGTCCATTGCATTCGTGGCATAGGAACCTTCCGGGATATTATAGTTCAGGGGATCATATCCCCAATTATATTGTGGTTTATCGGTTTTTGTTTCATCCACCGAGTTGATATCATAAAAAGGAAGCAGATGGACATGGGTTATTCCCAATTCTTTAATATGATCCAGACCCGTGGAGAGGCCTTCCTGGTTTTTTGTACCGCTTTCCGCCAGCCCCAGGAATTTCCCTTTATGACGGATTCCGGAGTTAGGCGAAATACTTGCATCTCTTACATGCAGTTCATAGATGATGGCATCTGTTTTCCGGTTCAATACAGGAGGTTGATCCTGGTGCCAGCCTTCGGGGTTAGTGCTGGTGAGATCAATAACCAGAGCTCTTTTCCCATTTACTCCGGCGGCTTTTGCATAGGGATCCGGCACTTCCATATGCCATTTCCCGTTTATCCTGGCTTTGAACGTGTAGAATAATCCTTTTTGATCCCCGGGTAATAAAGCCGTCCAGGTGCCTGCAGCAGCTTTTTTCATATCGATCACTTTCCGGGCTTCTCCACCAATACCTTCCTGGTAGAATGATAACATGACTTCATCCGCCGTGGGGGCCCAGATACGAAAGGAGGATTGTTTTGGGGAATAAGTAAGACCAAGGTCGTTACCGTTATAAACCGGGTAATGGGTAAAATCGGCTTTTTGGGCCTGCACGGTAAACAGTTTGACGAAAATACCTACTACCATAAAGTATTTCTTCATGAGGAAATTATCTGATTAGTAATCTTAGCTTAACCTGTTTATTTGAAGTTTCAAGGATAATGATACGGTATTTTTGAGCAGTTACAAAGCATTCAGGGTAAGGGGATGTGAAGAACTTCTGATAAGTTTTTGGCCCATCCGCTTTGATTACAGTAAATTGTCGCTTCATTATCCGAAAAACAAATGCAAGCAGCTTATGGGAGACCTGCAGGTTAAGCAACAGCCTAAAACTTATGACGCCATCATTGTGGGTTCGGGTGCCGGTGGAGGTATGGCAGCCTATATCCTGGCCAAATCAGGATTAAAAGTTTGTATGATCGAGGCCGGCTACATGTATGATCCGCAAAAAAATGTTACCCAGTTAAAAAATCCATGGGATAGTCCGCGACGCGGTGCCAGTACGGTTTTGCGGCCCTTTGGCGATTTCGATGCCTGTTATGGAGGATGGTCGCTTGATGGGGAACCTTTTACCAAAGAAAAAGATACGGAATGGATGTGGTGGCGGGCCCGCATGCTGGGCGGCCGAACCAATCACTGGGGAAGGATTTCTTTACGATTTGGTCCCAAAGATTTCAAACGGAAAAGTATTGATGGGTTAGGTGACGACTGGCCCATTGGCTATGAAGATATAAAGCCTTATTACGATCGGGTGGATAAGCTGATCGGGGTATTCGGTACCAATGAAGGATTGGAAAATGATCCCGATGGATTCTTTTTACCTCCTCCCAAACCAAGGCTACATGAATTATTCATTAAAAATGCAGCGCAACAGGCCGGGGTAAGAGTGATCCCTTCGCGGTTGTCCATACTTACCCAAAAAATTGAAAGTACTACTGACCGGGGCGCTTGTTTTTTTTGCAGCCAGTGTAACCGGAACTGCAGTATGGTCAAGGCTGATTTCTCCTCTCCTAACGTACTCATCTACCCGGCAATGAAAACGGGTAATATAGATGTGATCAGCAGCGCCATGGCCCGGGAAGTGCTGACCAATAAGGAAGGCCTGGCTACAGGCGTTTCCTATGTTAATAAAGATGATGGATTGGAATACCAGGTGATTGGCCGGACCGTAATCCTGGCCGCCAGCGCCTGCGAAAGTGCACGCCTGCTGTTAAATTCAAAATCACCGCGTCATCCCAACGGGCTTGCAAATAGCAGCAATGTGGTGGGCAAATACCTGCACGATTCAACAGGTGCGGCATTGGGTGGCATTCTTCCCCAGTTATTCGACCGGAAACGCTACAATGAAGATGGTGTGGGGGGGATGCATGTTTATTCACCCTGGTGGCTGGATAATAAAAAGCTGGATTTCCCCAGGGGATATCATATTGAATATTGGGGTGGCATGGGCCAGCCTTCGTATGGCTTCAGCTGGGGAATTGAAGGATTGAATGGAAAATACCTGGTGAAAGGAAAACAAAAGGAAGCCGGCGGCTATGGGGCTTCCTTAAAAGAAGATTACCGCTATTTCTTTGGAGCGGGAGTGGGTATGGCCGGCCGGGGTGAAGCCATACCGCTGGAGAGCAATTATTGCGCAATTGATCCTTCAACAGTTGACAAATACGGCATCCCTGTTTTAAAATTCAATGTGAAATGGAGTGAGCATGAGATCAGGCAGGCCAAACACATGAAGGAAACGTTTAAGGAAGTGATGCATAATATGGGCGCCATTATTACCTGGGGCGGCGATGATGATGAAAAGAATGATTGGGGTCTGTCCAAACCGGGAGAAATTATTCATGAAGCTGGTACTGTTCGGATGGGAAATGATCCGAGGCAATCAGCCTTGAATAAATGGAGCCAGGCCCATGATTGTAAAAACCTGTTTTGTGTGGATGGTGGTCAGTTTGTAAGCCAGGCCGATAAAAATATAACATGGACCATCCTGGCCCTGAGCATGCGGGCTTCGGAGTATATTATTGATGAGATGAAGAAACGGAATTTATAGCTACGAGCTGCTAGCTCTGCCTGCCTGCCGGCAGGCAGGTGTGAGCTGTGAGTTTTTTAATTATCAGGATTCACCTAAATAAGTGATGTCTATGGACAGAAGAAAATCATTAAAGCTGATTGCTACCGGGGCGGTGGCCGTACCGGCAGTTTTAACAGGATGTACGACCACTGATCAAAAACCTGACGAAACCA
>DASUMO010000288.1:0-12285 GCA_036277695.1 Chitinophagaceae bacterium | reverse complement strand
ACCATGTATAGCTGGTACACTTTTGCCAGCACATTTGTGGCCGGAATGGCCCTGATCACCCTGTTCGTGGTCTTCATGAAAAATAATAATTACCTCGAATTAACCAACCAGGAACATTTGCACGACCTGGGGAAATTCATGTTTGCCTTTTCGATCTTCTGGACTTATCTCTGGTTCTCACAGTTCATGCTGATCTGGTACGCGAATATTCCAGAGGAAACTATTTATTTTAAATCAAGATCGGAAGGTATTTATAGCGGCATTTTCTGGCTGATGTTCATGATCAATTTTCTCGCTCCTTTGTTAATATTAATGACCAGGGGCGCCAAGAGAAACTATGGTACGATTACATTTATGTCATTGTTGATCCTTTTTGGCCATTGGCTGGATTTTTTCCAAATGGTATTCCCGGGTCCTTCGCCGGATCATGTACCGATGATATTATATGATTTCGCAATCGCCCTGGGTTTTATCGGATTGATCATGTTTGTGACGGCCCGTTCAATGAGCAAGGCCCCGCTGATTTCACGGAATCACCCGTTTATCAAGGAAAGCGTGATTCATCATACATAATTAAACAGGCCAGGCCGCAGGGCAGGCATTAAAAATAATGAACAGTAAAAATGCCTGGAAGGCTCAGGCATAAAACAGAATAAAATATGCAAACATTTTTCATCATTGCTGTTTTGGCGCTGGGTTTCCTGATCACTTTCCAGATCGCAAAAGCCAGTGAATATGTAGCCATATTGCGGGGCGAGGAGAAATCAAGAAAACAAACCAATAAAGTTAACGGCTTTCTCCTCTTGTCCTTCCTGGTGCTGGGTTTGATCGGCGTGTACTATTGCAATGAAACGCTGAAAGGCAAGATCCTGGGTGCACCGGCCTCCAACCATGGCGTCCATATTGACACCATGTTATATATCACCATCGCCATTACTGGATTTGTGTTCCTGGTTACCCAAATTGCCCTGTTCTGGTTCGCCTATAAATACCAGGAGTCCGATAAAAGAAAAGCTTACTACTACCCTCATAATAATAAGCTGGAAGTGATCTGGACCGTGATCCCGGCCATCACACTCACAGTCCTGGTTGGTTTTGGTATATATTACTGGTTTAAGATTACCGGCGAAGCACCGAAGGATGCTATGCAGGTGGAAATCGTGGGCAGCCAGTTTAAATGGGAGTACCGTTATCCGGGGCCAGACAGGGTATTGGGTAAAAAATATTACAAGGAGATCAGTGACGCGAAGAACAATCCACTGGGTCAATTATGGGATGATCCTGCTAACCACGATGATATTTATATTAGCGGTGAACCTATGCACCTGGTCGTTAACAAGCCGGTGAAAATGGTGATTGGCGCCAAGGATGTGATTCATGATGTGGGACTGGCCCATTTCCGTATGAAAATGGATGCAGTGCCGGGTACACCTACGACGATGTGGTTTACCCCTACCAAAACTACCAAACAAATGAAGGAGGAAACCGGTAATCCTGATTTCGTGTTTGAAATTTCCTGCGACCAGATGTGTGGTAAGGGGCATACCGGTATGCGTGGTGAGATCATTGTTGAATCACAGGAAGAATTTGATAGCTGGATAGCAGGTAAAGAACCCAAATATTTTGCAGCCAACCCTGATAAAAAACCCGGTGCAAGGCCAGTCACAACGGATACGACCACTGCCCCCAAACCGGTAACAAAAGATTCGACGATTGCACAATTGAAAAACTGATTTGAAGCTGGCCAGCGGGCCATCAAAATAAAAGACTATGAGCGATACATTGCATGTACAACCAGGATTAGCGGGAGTTTCTCATGGATATCATGACGAGCATCATGATCATCACAAGGAGACCTTTATCAGCAAGTACATTTTCAGCATGGATCACAAAACCATCGGTAAACAGTTCCTGATTACCGGTATGGTATGGGCCATTATTGGAGGCTTGTTCTCGGTTTTGTTCCGTTTACAACTTGGTTATCCTGACCAGAACTTTCCGATCCTTGAAACTTTTTTTGGCAATAATGCCAGGGGAGGACAGATCCAGCCTGAATTTTATTATGCGCTGGTCACCATGCACGGAACGGTGCTGGTATTCTTTGTATTGACTGCCGGACTGAGCGGAACTTTTGCCAATCTTTTGATCCCCTTGCAAATCGGGGCCCGCGATATGGCATCACCCTTCCTGAATATGCTTTCCTACTGGTTCTTTTTCCTGGCCAGTATTGTGATGATCTCCTCCTTATTTATCGCCACGGGTCCGGCTGCCGGGGGGTGGACGGTGTACCCGCCGCTAAGCGCATTGGGCCAGGCCTCGGAAGGTTCAAAGCTGGGAATGGATCTGTGGATCGTGAGTATGGCGCTATTCGTAGTATCTTCTCTTCTCGGAGGTTTAAATTATATTTCTACCATTCTTAACATGCGAACCAAGGGAATGAGTATGACCCGCCTGCCGCTGACTATCTGGGCGTTGTTCTTTACTGCCGTGCTGGGAGTATTATCGTTCCCGGTATTATTATCCGGTCTGATCCTTTTATTATTCGACCGTAACCTGGGTACCAGTTTTTACCTGAGCGATATCGTTATCAATGGGGAGGTATTGCCAAATGAAGGCGGAAGTGCGATCCTCTTCCAGCACCTGTTCTGGTTCCTCGGTCACCCGGAAGTATATATCATCCTGCTTCCCGCTATGGGAATGGTTTCAGAGATTTTATCGGTTAACAGTCGCAAACCCATATTTGGTTATATGGCCATGTTGGGATCCCTGTTCGCCATTACAATCCTGGCATTCCTTGTTTGGGCCCACCATATGTTTGTAACCGGGTTGAATCCCTTCCTGGGTTCCATCTTTGTATTGCTGACCCTACTGATCGCCGTCCCTTCTGCTATCAAAGTATTTAACTGGCTTACCACCTTATGGAGGGGAAATATCCGGTTCACACCGGCTACTCTTTTTGCTATTGGTTTTGTCAGCCTTTTCATCTCCGGGGGGTTGACCGGCATATTCGTGGGTAACTCGACTATTGATATTCACCTGCACGATACCATGTTCGTGGTGGCACACTTCCATATTGTGATGGGCGTAGCCTCCATGTTCGGCATGTTTGCAGGCGTTTATCACTGGTTTCCCAAAATGTTTGGCCGTTACCTGAATAATACCCTGGGCTATATTCATTTCTGGGTTACGCTGGTCGGCGCCTACCTGATCTTCTGGCCCATGCACTATGAAGGGCTTGCGGGTATGCCCCGTCGTTACCTGGATAAAAGTTCCTGGGTCTCGTTTAGCCAGTTTGGTGACCTTGATAAAATGATCACGGTTGTTTCCATCATCGTATTCGCCATGCAGCTCATGTTCTTGTTCAATTTCTTCTATTCCATTTTCAAGGGAAGAAAAGTGACCTCGGCCAACCCCTGGGGTGCGAACACATTGGAATGGACCACTCCCATCCGGCCCGGTCACGGTAACTGGACTGGCGAGATTCCCGAGGTTCATCGCTGGGCTTATGATTATGGTAAAGATGGAAGAGAGTTTATTCCGCAAACCGAGCCCATAGGCGCCAATGAAAGTAAACATTAGGTTAACGGAAGAGGGAAATGGAATGTGAAAACGGAAATTTATTAGTCAAAAGCAATTTTAGTTTTTTGATAAGACAGAAAGCAATAGTAAATGTAAATTCCTTGGACAACAAAAGCTTCGATAGTCAGGGGCTGAGTGATAGCGACCTTGCTCATCGGGGAAGACCGGGATGGGGCCTGGTCAGGGATTATTTACAGCTGATAAAGCTTTCGCTCAGTATAATGGTGGTGTTCAGCAGCGTGATCAGTTACCTGCTGGCGCCCAAAGTGGTGGAGTATGATTGGGGGATGATTTTATTGCTCTTTGCAGGTGGGATGCTGGTAACGGGCAGCGCCAATGCCATCAACCAGGTAGTAGAAAAGGATACCGATGCGCAAATGAAACGTACGGCCAAACGTCCCGTGGCGGCAGGTCGTATGAGCACCCAGGAAGGATGGGCTTTTGCAATTCTTACGGGAGGGCTCGGCGTTTTTATCCTTGGCAATTATTTTAACTGGTTGTCAGCCGGCCTGGCCGCATTTAGTTTGTTTCTTTACGCCTTTATTTATACGCCGTTGAAGAAAGTAAATTCAATCGCGGTGTTGGTAGGGGCTGTGCCGGGGGCTTTACCTTGTTTGATCGGCTGGGCAGCAGGTGATGATCGTCTTTCTCTCGGGGGATGGATCTTATTTGCTTTCCAGTTTTTCTGGCAGTTCCCCCATTTTTGGGCGATTGCCTGGCTGGCGCACAAGGATTATTCAGCGGTTGGTTTCAAGTTGTTGCCAGCCGATAAGGGACCGACAAAGTTTACGGCTTTGCAAACAGTGATCTATTCATTGTTATTAATTCCCGTAACGTTACTGCCCTATTTTACGGGCATGTGCAGTTATGATGGAATAAATGGAATGATCAGCCTGGTATTAATAGTCCTGGCCAATTTGTTTATGCTGTGGAGAAGCCTCAGCCTGTACCGGAATATGGACCTGGGTTCAGCAAGGCGGGTAATGTTTGGCAGTTATATTTATTTACCCGTGGTATTGCTTGCATTATTATTGAGTAAAGTGGGTTAAATCCCAAGTTCGGATAGTTGGAATCGGTGATTAGCTTTTAGTGATTTATTATTCGTGATTTATGAGTATAGGTATCGTGACGGATCAACAACAAAGAAAAAAAATACATCCCCATAAGTTTACGCTATGGGTAGCGATTGCGAGTATCCTGATGATGTTCGCGGGATTGACCAGTGCTTTTATTGTAAAAAGTAACCAGGCTAGCTGGCAGGGTGTGGAAGTACCGGTATTTTTTTGGTATTCGACTGCTGTATTATTGCTGAGCAGCCTGACTATGCAGATGGCACTGCGTTCCTTCCGGCAGCGGGAAATGAAACAGTACCGGTTACTGATCGCGTTGACCACAGCCCTGGGGATAGCGTTTGTGGCCCTGCAGTGGATGGGTTTTAATGATCTCTGGAATCAAAAGATCACGTTCAAAGGCGGTGGTGCCGGGCAATTTCTTTACGTGATATTTGGGCTGCATGCCCTGCACGTGGTGGGAGGGATTATTGCTCTTTTTATTATGTTCAGCAAGGCATTCTTTGGGAAGATTAAATTGTACAGCCCAGTTCCGGTGGAGGTTGCAGCAACATACTGGCATTTTGTTGATATACTATGGATCTATTTGCTGGTATTCTTCCTGGTCATCGGTTAAAAAGCAAAACGAAAGAATTCAATAAAGACAACAACATGGAGACAACAGCAACGGTGCATCAGACAAAATGGTGGAGTGGCGGCAAAAGCCCCTTCAACATGGAGTATGGCAAATTGATGATGTGGTATTTCCTGATGAGTGACGCTTTCACATTTGGTGCATTCCTGATCTCTTACGGCTCAATCCGTTTTAGCCAGAATTTCTGGCCCGATCCCAACGTAGTATTTAATGCCTTTCCCGGCGCCGGTCATGCAAATCTTCCACTGGCCTTTGTGAGTGTGATGACCTTTATCCTGATCATCAGCTCGGTGACCATGGTGCTGGCCGTCCATGCTGGTCATAACGGCGATAAAAAAGGGGTAATCAAATGGCTTTTCTGGACCATTATCGGGGGCCTTGCTTTCCTTGGATGCCAGGCCTGGGAATGGCATCACCTGATCACCGGTGAGCTTCCTGTATTGGTGGATGGGAAAATTGAAATGATCGGGCAGACCATGCGTGGTAATCCCTGGGGCAGGCTGGCTGATCATAATGCGGCCCTGGCGGCGCTCCAGAACTCTTCCCATGAAACGCTCGTACAACTGGCACATGAGAGTGGAAAGAGTCATGCCGAACTCGCCGCCATGAGCAACCCGCAATTATTGAACGAGATAAAAATAGATGAACTCCATATTCGTGAAAAAGGCCCGGTAGCCTTTGGGGGATATTTCTTCGGGATCACCGGTTTTCATGGATTTCACGTTTTTTCCGGTGTCATCATCAATATCATAATGCTGATCATGACCCAGAAAGATGTATTCCACCGCAGGGGGCATTACCTGATGATTGAAAAAGCCGGGCTTTACTGGCATTTTGTGGACCTGGTTTGGGTATTTGTATTCCTGTGTTTCTACCTGATTTAATCCATACGGAACCGGGAAAAGAACTGGTACAGCGACTATAAAATTTGTAACTAATAATAAATGGAACATCAAGCATCTCCGGAAATTACTTTTCAGCATCACACCGATGACGCGACCTTTAAAAAAAGGGTCCGTAAAACGACGATCCTTTTATCCATCATCACCGTGATCGAGCTGGCGATCGGTTTGACCATCTATACCATTCATAAAGGCCCAGATCCCAGCACGCTGCTGGTACTGATGTTTAAGGGAATGGTTTGTATACTGACCCTGGCCAAAGCCTATTATATCGTATCTGTATTTATGCACCTGGGTGACGAGATCAGGAATATGATCATGACCATCGTGGTTCCCCTCCTGCTTTTTATATGGTTCATCATTGCATTCATAGCCGATGGAAACTCGTATAAGAACCTGCGCAACAAATACGACAAGCATTTCCAGGAAACGACAATGCCCGCAGACCATAAGCCGGCAGAAAAACCAGCCGATGAGAAGACCGGCGGCAAACAATGAGGAAACCGGTTGTATTATTAAAATAAACCAAAACCATCGTTTATGCCGTGCAGCACGGGAACGGTGGTTTTTTATTCCTGGAAACCCGGAACGGTGATTCGGAACAAAGAAAGGAGGATATGTGAACAAGAAAGCTTTATATGCGGTGATGCTGGCGGCGCTCCTGCCCCTGGTCAGTTATTTTATTGTAAAACGGTATAGTGATACCGCGGTGGTGATGCCACCCCGCTATTATGCGGATGAGGTGTTCACAGATACGGTGAACGGCAAACTGAGATATGATACGGCCTGGCACAAGCTTGCCGATTTTAGCCTTGTTAACCAATTAGGTGATTCAGTTTCCTGGGAAGGATTGAAAGGGAAGATTGTAGTCGCCGATTTCTTTTTTACCCATTGTCCTACAATTTGCCCGGGGATGACCCGCAATATGAAACGCCTGCAGGAGTCTATTCATAACGGGCAGCGCGTGGGCGACAGGACGAACCGGAACATCCATTTTCTTTCCTTCAGTATCGATCCGGAGAGAGATTCGGTTGCGCGTTTAAAAGACTGGGCCGACCGTTTCCAGGTGGATCCGGAACAATGGTGGTTACTTACCGGCGATAAAAAAGCGATTTATGATTTTGCGATCAACGAAATAAAACTGGGCCTGGTAGATGGCCTGGGAGTGGATACCAATTTCATCCATAGTGACCGGTTTGTCCTGATTGACAGCAACCGGCATGTAAGGGGATATTATGACGGACTGGACTCGGTTTCCCTGGCCAGGTTAAGCGGTGACCTGGTATTGTTAACGATGGAAAAAGATCCCACGAAAAAAAGTTTCCTGGCCGGAAAACTCCAGCTGATAGCTGTTGTTGTTTTGGTAACTATCATTGCGGTCGGCTTATTATTATTCATTTTTCAAAAAAGAAAACCCCATGTTGCCACCGGTTTGGAGAAAAAATGAAGCCCGTGCAAAAACACTGATCTGGTTATTTTCAGCTATCATTTTTATAGCCATTACGGCCCTGAGCCGGATTAAGCTTACGGTCGACCTGGGTTTTGATGAACATCTGTTTGCAAAGGCCAATGCCTTTATTAATTCCACCGTTGCAATATTACTCCTCTGCGCACTCGCCGCGGTAAAATCAAATAAATATCTCCTGCACAAAAGATTGATGCTGTCCGCCATGATACTTTCCATCCTGTTTTTGTTGAGTTATATCTGTCATCATTTGTTTACGGGCGAAACCCGTTTTGGCGGCGAAGGCATTACTAAAACGATTTACTATATCATTCTCTTTACCCATATTCCGCTGGCAGGTCTGGTGCTTCCATTTATTTTGTTTACAGCCTACAGAGCGCTGATAGGAGAATGGCCGCAACATATTAAATTGGCCCGCATAACATGGCCCATCTGGTTGTATGTAGCTATCACGGGAGTGGTTGTTTATGTGATGATCAGCCCTTATTATAGTTAATAGAATATTCCATCTTTATCATTGTACTTGTCCATGATTTTGGGGAGAATTTATCTCGCTAAGTAATTTTCAAAAGAAATAATGTTTCAACAAACCTGCATGAAAATATTTCCCGCAGTAAGCCAGGTCAGTTTTAAATTTTCCCTTCCCAAAGCGCTTTTTCCTCACGACGGGCTGCTAACTGTTGTTTGAATTTTAATGAAAATTCAAACATATAGGATAACACAGCTATAACACCGGTATAGATAAATGTCAATACCACGACCAGTGAAAAGATCCCGTTTTTTATGAGCAGCACCGCTGCAACCAGCAGCAGGCAGGCATCTATAATCAGCATGAAGGGTGCGGGATGACGCTGGGCAGTTAATAATGAAAAAGAAAAAATGGAATAGAGGTAAACAACTACAAAAGCGGCTGTGATCCAGTGCGGGTTGGTATACATGAAATGCTGAACCAGGCAGGTAAGGGAAAACAGCACTCCAAAAACTCCTGTATACGTGCAGGTGTCTTTTTCCCGGGGTGTAAGAAAATTCATAAAAGGGTGGAATTATGGGGATGAAGATATGTTTTTCCGGCACCTGGAAAAAGATGGAGGGCCTTATTATTTTACAATCCTAATTCTTCAGCAGGATTCCAGAATACTTTTGCAAAGTCAACCACCTGGTCATTTTTCACTTTAATACCTTCTTTCTTCAAAAGCTTTTCCATTTCACCCGGTGTTTTGAAATGCTGTTTCCCGCTCAGCATTCCGTTCCGGTTAACTACCCGGTGAGCCGGGACCTTAGGCTTCGCCCGGCCTGCTCCATTCATGGCCCAACCCACCATTCTTGCAGACAACTTAGTGCCAAGGCAGTTTGCAATGGCACCATAGGATGTTACCCGGCCACGCGGTATTTGTCGGGCGACCTCATAGACCAGGTCAAAAAAGTTATCGTCTTTTTTTCCCGAAGGCCGAATCGACTTCAGGCTCCCTTTTTTGGATATTGCCATGGAGTAAAGATAATATCGGGAGGAAATAGAAGCCGCTCCTAATTAGAATTAGATTGTGCGGTCAGGGGAGCCGGATCGGTTGACCGTTTCAGGTATAAGAGTTCACCTTTACTGGCAGTAAAATAGGGAGATCTTTCTTCATCTACGAAAATCTGCCATTTCATCACCCTGTCCCCGATTTCAAGCAGGCTTTTAACGTGCCAGGTAGCACCGGGTCCGGCGGCTGAGAAATCAAACCAATAAGGTGATTTGCTGAAATCGAATTTTATATTGGTAATGGGTCGTGTTTCACCATTATAAGTCAACAACATGGTTGCACTGTCAATAACTTGCAGTGAAACCCCCGCGTTTTGTTCGCCGGCGATCTTCCACTGCCCTATCATATCCCTGAACTTCCGGCTTTGACCCGGTAGTTCATCCGAAAATACCAGGGCGGCTGCCAGTATGATTAACCACTTTTTCATTTTCCCAGATTATAACCATAAGCTGACATAGTTTATGCCAAACCACCCAAATGTGCAATACTTGTATTTTGAAGGGAAAGACCGCTGCAGCGCTTCGGTTAAGCTGGGTTATTTTTCTTTTTTCTTTGTTCGAGGAGAACAGAACGTCGTGGTTCTTCCACATTTTCAAAATCATAGGGGCAGTGAAGGCATCCGTTTCCGCAGCAATAGCCCTTTTCAAGATGGTATTTTTCAGTTAGAACGATATAACCATCCTCATTAATATAATAATGAACGCCTTCAGTCAGTTCCTTCATGTTCGCTTAATAAAATTTTCAGTTCGGCATCTTTTGCTTTACCGGCCAATTCTGCGGGTAGTGAAAAACAGAGATAATGCACCCGCTTGCTCCCCGCAATATCCAGCGATTCATAATGGGTTTTAATTTCCAGCTCCCGGGAAATCTTTTCCTGTTCGTAAACATTGTCCAGGTCCTGCTGCAATCTGCATCCATACAATTCAATGACTTTTTTGGTGAACTGGTAAAGATCCGGGCTATCTGTCTTCAGGTGTATTAAACCCCCGGGAACGAGGAATTGTTGATAGAGGCGAAGAAATTTTGGATGGGTTAGTCTTTTTTTGGCTTTCGACAGCCTTAACTGGGGATCGGGAAAGGTAATCCAGATCTCATTTACTTCCTGTTTTTCGAAATATTCATTTACCTGGTCAATCTGGATCCGGAGAAAGGCAACATTGTGCAGGTTCAACTGCAATGCCTTCTTAGCTCCTACCCAGAGACGGTTGCCTTTTAGATCAATCCCGATAAAATTACGTTCGGGGAATAATTGACCCAGCCCCACGGCATATTCTCCCTTGCCGCAAGCCAGCTCCAGTGTAATTCCATTATCATTCCTGAAAAAATCCTTCCATCTCCCCGCCATTTGCCGGGGAAACTGTAGAACATTCGGAAATGTATTTAACTCGGCAAAGCGCAGCAATTTTTTTTGTGCCATGCGTGGTAAAGGTAGAGCTTTATTCAAATCGGGAGTATCGTGTAACCGCATCGAATGAAACCCGCTTCATAACCTGGCGTAGGTTACCACCTAGATTTATAGGTACACATAGAGACATATAGTTTATAGAGTGAAACTATTTTACTTTCAAAATTTTACCAGCAAGCCTAGACCCACCAGCGATTTTACTTGCAGACCTGCTGATGTATTATTGTCACCGAACAAGCGCACATCATCATCATATATAAGGTCCAATCCCCAGGTAGCACTCAGGACCCTCGATAATTTAATATTGAGTGCATTCGACATGAAAAGATCAATATTTTGTGGGTTTTTCCGGTAATTCGAAAATAAATCCAACCGGCCTTTATACGTAAGATTTTTGTTGAATTCTTTCAGGTAATTCACTGTAAGAAAAGCTCCGAATTCAAGGATGCTTTTTTCCCCGGGTTTCACTCCATACAGTCCTCTATTGGAAAGAACTGTATCGCGCACGATCACCCACCGCGCTGTAGCAGGAGAAATGAAAATTGATAGCCCCTCCACAGGCTTGTAATCAAGACCGGCACTTAATAATATGTAACCGGGCGCCATAAAATCAGAAGCAAAGGTTTTAATATTATCGGGGAATGTATATCCTTTAAATATCTGGGAGCGTAGATTGACCAGCCCGGCAATATTCAGTTTAGGCGCTATGGTATATCCATATTTCGACAGCAGGTCGAAGCGGTCATCATTTTTCCGGCTGCCCAGGCTGGTGGTATTTACATAGCCCAGGTTAAAATCAAAACTATTGTCCCAGCTATGTTTCCCTTTTTTATAAAAAGCAAAGAGGTTTAACAGGGAATTGACGGAAAGTGAAAAATTATCCCCACCGGCTGCCCAATTGCTCAAAGAACCCTGTGATACGTTCAGGCTGTAAAGGCCGCCTTTTTTCCAGTTCCTGGTACTGGTATCAGCAGGATCTTTCTTAATATTCTTTCCTGATTCAGCCTGGAGTTTTTTTACCGTTTCATCCTGCGCAGTGCAAATAAGACAGGAGAGCAGGACTGTCATCCATAGAATTTTTTTCATCGTTTGCTGGTTTATATATGCGGAGAAATCTTCAATCAAAATTTACGCCGCTTCTGATGCGGGATAGTAATTGGCTATAACAATTATCAATAAGGCGCCTCGCCAGTTCGGCTCTTGAAGGCGGGTAAAGATTACCGTTATTGAGCAGCCTCCAATCGGAGGGTTGCAGGGCCCGGCGATCGCCGGTATAACGGGCCGTTTCATGCTGCCAGGTATAATTGTCGGGGAAACGATCGAACAAAACATTATTTCCCGACACCCAGTCATAGATACGGCATTCCAGTGAAGCCCGGCTTTGTAAAATACTGCGGCGGACATAGACTGTAGCGCGAACCGTTTCATAAACCGGTTGCGGTGGGATGGATTTAGTTTCTCCTACCTGGATCTGCTGGGAGCGATTGATCGTGTAGTTATCGGCATAGACCGTTCCGATATACAGGTCCGTGAACTGGAGGGTGACCACTTTATCCGGTCGGATATTTAAGCGGCGTATATCATCCTCGGTATAAAAACGGGTATTGCGGTAAGAGGAACTGTTGAGGTCGCGGACGATCCGGTCCTGCAGGTAATCATTGGAGAAGCCCCAATAGTTCCAGCCATAATTATCATAATTCACTCTTT
>DASUMO010000287.1:0-9009 GCA_036277695.1 Chitinophagaceae bacterium | reverse complement strand
TTGTACAAGCAATGTATAAATCCCGGGTAATAAGTTGCTGACATCAAAATCCCAGTTATTTATTCCTGCAACTGCATTGCGCGTAATAGAACGAATAACTGTTCCGTTGGAATTTACCAGCTTAATGGTAACTGTTTCCGTATGTGTTGAAAAGAAGCTCGCATGTAATACGGTAGTCACCGGGTTGGGTGATAATACCAGGTTCGGTTGGTTATGACCCGGTACCCGAACTGTTTTACAGATCCTTGTTTCACAACCCAGCACGGTTTTGATATAAAGGCAAACTTCAAAATCCCCGCCCTGGTTATAAGTATGTGTCACTTCCCGCCCCGTCGCGGAACTGCCATCGCCGAAAGTCCAGCGGTAACCAAGCACCTGGTCATTGGGACCATGGATCGCAAATCCTTTGAACCGGTAGGTGCGGGGCGCAATCATAACTTCCTCCATGAACCCGCCGCAAACATTTCCATGAGCCCTGATCAGGACTTCATCGCAATCTTCGGCCACACAGCCATTCGCAAAAACCACTCTCACGCAGGCTCTGTAGGCTCCCGGTCCCGGGTAGGTATGACGGATCAACAGGTCAGGTGGATTGGATGAAGTAGCTACGATACAGGTATCGTTACCATCTCCAAAATTCCAGCAAATCCGAACAGGCCTGCTTTCCGGAACGGAAGACAACGCCGCATAGAATCCACGGACCAGGCTGCTAATCGAAGGGATGATTTCATGCACGTTAACATCGCAACTACGGTGTGGAATGACAACCACCTTACACAGGCGCGCCTCACATCCTCCCTGGTAGGTAATTTTTACGCATACCTCGTATTGCCCAGGATGCTGATAGCGATGACCTGCAATATAAGGACCGTTATAATCTGGTCCATAGGTGATACAGGTATCACGGCCATCGCCAAATGTCCAGCATATTTTCGCAGGCTTTTTATTCGTGTTATGCCAGGGCAGGGCGCGGAATACGGTCGTAAGCAAATCATTGGCAGTGGTCAGCGGCAGTTTCTCAAAATCGGCCTTACAGGTTTCAGGTCTTTCAATGTGCACAATCTTGCATTTCCTGGCTTCACATCCACCGTAATAAATAATCTTTACGCAAACTTCATAATTACCGGCTTCCCTGTACAGGTGATGCACCAGGTATGATCCATTATAATCGGGCCCGTAATTAATACAGGTATCACGGCCATCCCCAAAGGACCAGCAGATCCTGGCTGGTTTTTTATTTCCGCTATGCCAGGGCAGCGCTTTGAAACTGGTCCAATTCAGGTTATTACCAAATATTGAAGGGACCCTTTCAAATTCAGCCCGGCAGCTATCTGTTCGTTCAAGTTGAACAAGTTTGCATTTACGTGCTTCGCAACCTTCATAATAAATGATCTTCACGCATACTTCATACTGTCCAGGTTGTAAGTAAGTATGGGCAACTGTATAGGCACCGTTATGGATGTTTAGATAATTAATACAGGTATCGCGGCCATCCCCGAATGACCAGCAAACTTTCATCGGTTTTTTGCCATTGGCATGCCAGGGAAGCGCTTTATAAATAACGGTCAGTGGGTTATTGGTAGCGGATACCGCGAGTTTTTCAAAATCCGCTCTACAGCTATCGGGCCTGGCTATTTCAACTACTTTGCATTTCCTGGCTTCACATCCTCCTTCATAAAGGATCTTTACGCAGACTTCATAAACGCCACCTGAAGTATAAGCATGATTAACCACGTAGGGGCCGGTATGGTTATTGGAATAGTTAATGCAGGTATCGGTACCATCCCCAAAAGACCAGCAAATCTTGACAGGCTTTTTATCCTGCTGGTGCGAGGGCAAGGCCTTGAAACTTGTCAGCAAAAGATTATTGGTGGTAGTATGCGGCAAGCGTTCAAAATCGGCACGGCAAATGGCTTCAATTATAATCGTTTTACATACCTGGGCGGAAAGAATCGAATCCCCGGTATTGGTCCGGTACCGGTAAATTTTCAAACATACCGTATAGGTACCTGCGGCCTGGTAAGTATGTTGTGTTCCTGCCAGGGGCAGGGTCCAGGCACCCGTACCATCCCCGAAACTCCAAAAGGCTTTTCGGATTCCGGGTTCTGATCCGATGATAGAGCTGTTGGTGAAAATAACTGTATTGCCAGGTGCGGTCAGGCTAAAACTGAAGTTGGCTATGTCATCGGAAAAATGCCTGGCATGAGTAGGGATCGTAGTCAGAATAAAGCACAGCCCTGCCACTAAAGCGTAAAGCTTTCTCATACATTAAGGTTTTTGGTGACTAATGTTCTTACGATAAGGGCTGGGAATTCACTGCTGTGACCAAAGTCACACTCCGAAGTTTAAGCAAATGGGAAAAAAACCGGGAATAAAGGTTCTCAGCTAATATCCTTTTGGTTGTCAATTATAAACTGGATCAGCTCTTCCAATGGAATATCAGTGCGGGCAAGTGCATCGCTAATGTCTTCGCGGTTTACTTGTGCGGCAAAAGAAGGAGTCTTTAGCCGTTTCAATACGCTTTTCACTTCAAGGCCCTCGTAGCGCGTGGGTCTTATCAGGGCCGCTGCATGGACAAAACCCGATAACTCATCGATGGCATAGATCATCTTATCCATTTTGGTTTGCGGCTCTACACCGAAATAAGAAGGACCGTGTGAGGCGATGCATTGGATCACATCAGGGTCTATGTTTCGTCTTTCCAGTTCTTCTATAATAATCCGGCAATGGTCATCCGGGTATTTTTCCCAGTCAGCATCGTGCAGCAAACCAGCCAGCTCCCATTTACGCGCGGTTGCTTCATCAGCTTTCTCTTTTTGCAGGGCCCAGGCTTTCATCACGGCGGCCACCTGTTTCATGTGCAGCCGTAATCGCTCATTCGGTACCCATTCATTCAGAAGAGCATGTGCTTCTTCTATTGGCATAAGGTTTCCTTTATTCTCCGGTTTACCGAATGAAGTCCGCTGGAGTAAATGAGTAGCCATCGTATTCAATTAAAAATTAAAGCTGCCCAAAATAAAGATTCTTTCTGAAAACGCGGGGCCTATCGGAGTTGTTTCATTACATCTTCCTTTTTTCGTCGCGAGATTTCGACCGTTGTATTATCCTTCAATACAGCATAACCTTCATGGTTTACAAAAGAAATATATTTTTTGTTCACCAGGTGCGACTTGTGTGTGCGGATAAAACCGTGAGGCGACAGGAGTTCTTCGTATTCCCCCAATACTTTGGAAGCCAGGTATTGTTTATTATGCTGGCAAAAGAATTTTGTATAGGAACCCATGGCCTCACAGCGCAGGATTTCATCGGGGCGGATAAAATAAACACCTTCCCTTGAGGCGAGTGCCAGCCTGAACTCTTTCTCATTGCCGGCATCAATATTATGGAGGATGTTCCTGAGCTGATCGGGTTGAAATGCAATTTCATCGCGGGTCTGCAGGTAGCGCTGCACTGCATTTACCAGGTCTTCGGCATCCACGGGTTTCAATAAATAATCAAAAGCGCTGAAACGAATAGCCTGCAGTGTGTATTCGTTATAGGCCGTAGTGAAAATTACTTTAAACCGTTTATGGCGTATCTGGTTCAGCACTCCAAAACCATCGAGGTAGGGCATGCGGATATCCAGGAAAATGATATCGGGCTGGAAATGGTGGATGATTTCCGCAGCCTGACGGGCATCATTGCAGCATTGTACCTGGCTGATACCGGGGGTAAAGCGTTCAATCATCAGCCGCAGCACATCCGATGCTTTTTGTTCGTCGTCAATAATCAGGGCTTTGATCATGATCGCCTCCTTTCATTTTTAAGCAAGATTAGGTAATGTGATGGTAACCCGGGTACCGGCATTCTGACCGCTGCTGTCCATCTTATCCGTTATATCCAGTTTACTGCTGTCGCCATTATGCTGGTTAAATATTTTCAATCTTTCATCGGCAACGCTCACACCTTTACCAGTATGATTTTGGTGTGCCGCGCTTTTCTCCGAGTAAACCCTGGCAGCCGCCCGGCCGATTCCATTATCTTCCACGATACAGACCAGGTCTTCGTTTTCGTTAGTACGGAATACGACATCCAGTTTACGAATCCCCTCTTTGTGTAAGAGTCCATGCCAGATGGCATTTTCAACGAAGGGCTGTATGAGCAGGGTGGGTACTTTGTTATCGTCAGCATCAATCCCCTCTTCAATTTCTACCTTGTATTGAAAGGTGTCTTCAAATCGCAGGGCTTCCAGTTCTATGTATAATTTTAGCATTTCCGATTCTTCGCGCAGTGAAACCACTTCCCGGTCGCTATGGGTTAATACCATGCGGAGCAGTCTGGAAAACTTGGAGAGGTAAAGCGTCGCATTCTTTTCATTGCCGGTCATGATCATTTGCTGAATGCTGTTCAATGCATTGAAGAGGAAGTGCGGATTCATTTGCAGCCGCATGCTCTGCAATTTGGCGGTAGCGGCCTTTCTTTCATTTTCCAGCATTGCGAGCTGCGCCTGGTTGGCTTCCAGTTTATATTGCAGGTTCTCGGCTTTTAATTGTTCCTGCACTAATTTTTCTTCTTCTTTTTTCAGGATCAGCACCTCTCTTTTTCGTTGCAGCCACAGCAGGGAACCAATGATCAGCAGAATTCCCATAGCTATAAACCAGGGCCTTTTCCAAACCGGGGGTGCAATGCTGAAGGAAAGCGGCTCTTTTGTTTCATACCAGTATTTGCCCGTGGTGGAGGCTGCTACTCTTAATTCGTAATCGCCGGGCGGTAATGACGTAAAACTAATAACATTATTATTTCCATTATGAGTCCACTCTTCACTAAGTCCTTTTAACTGGTAGCGGTACTGGATCTTCCCGGCATTATTGAAATAAGGAGTCGTCAGTTCCAGGGTCATCCTGTTCTGGTTGTGATCGAATTCCCGTTGCTGAAAATTTCCCGCGGTCAGCGTATCCATATTATTGACGATAACCGAGCGAACAAACACATTCAACGGGTAATCCTGGATGGGTATCTTTTCTGGAATAAAATAATTCAGGCCATGCCGACCACCGAGAAAAACCATACCGTCTTTACAGCGGATATACGAGTTTCCCGAAAAATGGGGACTCTGTATGTTATCTGCGTAATCAAAGATGCGGAAAGCCCGCAGGTCCCGGTCGCCGAGGAACAGCCCGTTCACGGTGCTGAACCAGTAACGGTTCAGTTTGTCACGGAATATCGCACCTACGGGAATGGAATTAAATGGCGTATTCACGGCTTGGATCATGGCACCGGTATCTTGACTGTTATATGTTATACGAAAAATCCCTTTGGAGGTACCGATAAACAATTCATTGTCGGCTGTCTCAAAAAAACTGGCTACCACGGATGGCGCCGGGTCAATTTTGAAAAGCAGGCGGTAATCTTCCGAAAGGCAGAAGATATTCGTGCTGGTTCCAATCCAGATCCTGCCACGACTATCCTGGTAAGCGACATTGTAGTTAACCTTCGTGTCGGTGAGGGGCAGAAATTCGAGCCGCAGGGTCTTGCCATCCATTTTGTACAACGCATCGCGCCCCGGGAATAAATGATCGCCATTGCGAACCGTATAGATCATGTCATAAAAATCATGTTCAGCGTAACGCTGTACATCTTCACTGGCGTACACAGGCCGGCGGTATTTTTTAGTAACCGGATCAAAGAGCCATACTCCCTTGTCGGTGGGGGCGAGGATCACGTATTGCCCGTCGAATAGAATACCGCGGATGCTTTCATGGCTGAGACGATCGGTCGCATCTTCCACCGGCTGGAAGGCTTCTACTTTTCCATTGCGGCGGTTCAACCGGGCGAAGCCGCGCCCCGTGGCCATCCAGAGATCATCGTCCTTCCCTTCGGCAAAGGCGGCAACAGTATTATTCCATTTTTTATCAGGATCAGATTCGTTGTTACGCATCAACCCAAGCACCGAATTGATCGGGGAGAAGGCAGCCACCATCGTCACTGAATGGGCCCAGGCAGTACCGTTCTTGTCGATCATCAGGCCGGTCATGGTGTTTTCCAGTTCAAAGGGTTTGCCTTCCTCGTAAATGCCCAGGTAGGTGAAGGCGTCTTTAGCCAGGTCGTATTCCATCAGACCGGCCTT
Organism: Chitinophagaceae bacterium; assembly: GCA_036277695.1. GTDB lineage: Bacteria > Bacteroidota > Bacteroidia > Chitinophagales > Chitinophagaceae > CADEDV01. The sequence continues at coordinate 2,903 of DASUMO010000287.1, read as the reverse complement.
GGTAAGCATCAGGTATTTTCCTTTGCTTATTTCCTGCACGCCATTTACCCGGAAATGATCGATCTTTTGGCCAGGAAAATATTTTTCCGCGTCGATCAGGGTTACTTTCCCGGTCTTGAAATCGCACCAGTGGGCATAGCCCCTGAAATCACCATAAATAGCAAGGGTAGAGGTGAGGGCATAGACGGAGAAAAGCCCGGATACCGGGACACTATCGACTTTTTGCTGTAATAGGTCGTAAGCGTATAACTGGCCGTTGCCGGTAAAGAAAAAACTGTTCTGGCAGGTGTCGTTGAAAGTAGGGCCGTTGCGCCTGGAAGCAGGGCGAAAGAATTTGCCCGTCTTTTGAAATCGCTTCAGCGTTTCATCCCATGCGTAAAAACCATTATTGGCCTGGATAAAAACCGGCTGCCCCTGTAGCTGGAAGATCCAGGACAGCTGCACGCCGCCCGTAGTGTCAAAGGGAATTCTTTCAAATTTGTTTTGCTGGTTGTCGAGCCGGTACACCGTGGCACGGCTGATGGCCCAGGTATTATTTTCCCTGTCGTTAATGGTGTTCAGAAGGTCTTCCTGGAAATGATAACGCTGGGAAACGCGGCCATCGAATTTTTCGAGCAGGTTGCTGTAGGTGATCCATAAAAAATCCTGCTTGTCTTTGAAGATATCCACCATCAGGGTAGCATTCAGCCCATGGCGGGCATCAAAGATCCGGGCATGGTATTGCGGCAACTGGCTTTTCGCCACGGCGCAGAGAAAAAACAATCCTATCAGTACGGCTTTGCCCATTTGCTATGTTACCATCCTAATTTACTTATTTAATGAATTTCTTACAATCAGTAACCAAGGATCACTATTTGAAATACCAGTAAATTTTCCCGATATCAATCTTATGATATTGGGACACATAACCCGGGGCACCGACAATTGCCACATTCGGACCCAACTGCACACTGCTGCCAAAAGCCATATACGATTCTCCCGGCTGTGGCGTAAAGGTGACTTCTTTACCCCAGCTATTACCAACGCGGCTGTAGAGATAAGCTTTGCCCTGTTGATTATTTATACCCACGGCAGCATCCCTGGCACCTACTAGTATCCTCCCGTTTTTAAAATCTACAGAGCTGCCAAAGTCTTCGTAAGAATCAACAGACTGGCTGCCAAAGGCAGTACTATAAACCCATTGGTTCCCGCTTTTTATAAAAATCCAAACATAACCAGCGCTGCTTTGCCTGGGCTGACCGATTACCAGGGTGTCGCCGGTTTGATTAATAGCAACCGAAGCACCGAAGAAATCATTGCTACCCAGGTTGTTTGGAGACAGGCCTGCCTCAAATTGCCAGTTGTTATTGACCTTCCTGTAAATAAACACTTTACCTGCATTGACATTTCCATTGACGGTGGTATTAGGTGCTCCCACAACCATACAATAGGGTGAAAGACTCAGGGCTTTTCCAAATTGCATATGGGCGACTCCGCCCGGGGCGACAAAATTGGTATCCGGGAAAAAAGCATCTGTTGGCTGGCCCAGCAAATAAAGCCGTTGGTAGAGATAGACCCTGCCTTGTTTTGAATTTCCGCCCACTGCTTTGTCCGGTGCGGATACCGCAATCGCGTCACCGGCGATGGCTACGGTTGTGCCAAAGCGATCTTCCGGATCACCATTTATTCCCGTTTGGAAGAGCTCCGCATAAGAAAGCGTCTGGTTCTGGTCATTCAGTTGATAGAGATGGGCTTTCCCCTGCCGGAAATTATCCCCCACTTTTGCCCCCGGCTCTCCTACTACCAGCAAATTTCCCGCAGTGGCTACTGATTTGCCGAAGTAATTATAATTTCCAATGTTTGGCGGGTATATAGTGGCGAAATTACCTTCCTGCCCCAGGCTATTCAGTTTCATCAGCCTTACTTTACCGGCATGCCGGTAGATTCCGTTTTCATCCCGGGAAATACCAATAGCCAACCGGTTACTTCCATAGTGGATGGCTTCTCCAAAAGCGGTATCAGATCCATGAGTGGCGGCTATGCCACCTGACTCAACAGGATACTGTTCCTGGCTGCCCCAGCTTGATTTACTCCCTGTAAAAGAAACCCAGCCGTCACCAACATATCCTTCAAAATCTTTTTTAAAATCATTCCAGCGTATGGTACCCGTATCAAGACTGCTGGTGCCGCCGATCTTAATGGCACCATTGACATGCAATTTTTGTGTGGCATTCGTGATTCCAATGCCTACATTCTGGGTATAAGCCTTAAGCTGCAAAATGGTAAAGAATAGGCCGAACAATAAATTTCGTTTCATTTTTATTGACTTATAAGGTTAATGGTAGTGATAGGATTGAATGATTTCCATACTGCTAAACTATTACTGGCAAAACGAATAGGACCTGATTTGCCAATTAACGGCTGGAGTTAATTGGTGAATGGTTTTGCTTTAGGAGGGAGTTTGAATTTTGAGTCGTATAAAGACCTGGCTGCTATAGTCAATTTGCCATTGGCAGATCATGAGAAATAACTCCTGCATTTGTTTTTTTAGGGCAAAATTGAAGCTGGGCTCACAGGAATGCGCCTTCTATTTGTTAGCTAACAGGCCGGTTGATTGACATAAGGCTAACCATCCCGGGTGCCGACAAAATCCTTTAATCCACTGAACCAAACCTGACTGCCCCAATACCACCTGGCTTCACATCATTTCCCTTGTTATGATTGGAAATAATATAATTCCCTCTGCCTATGGACAATGACTGTCCAAAATAGTCCACGCTGGAATTATACCCTGAATTAAAAGTCTTAAGCAGGCTTAATATTACCCAATAGATTCCCGGGTAGGAGGAAACTTGATAGAGGTATGCTGTACCCGGCCTGTAGCCGGAATATTCTGAAGAGTTGATATCAACATTATATAGGCT
>DASUMO010000286.1:0-16407 GCA_036277695.1 Chitinophagaceae bacterium | reverse complement strand
AGCAGATCAACAGGAATTGATCAGCGGAGAAACGGTTATTGTATTTTGTCAAACGGGTAAGCGCAGTTTTCAGGCTGCAAAACTATTATCAGCTATATTTAAAGAACGCAAGAAAATCTATAGTCTAAAAGGAGGCATCCTGTCATGGAAACAATCAGTGGCAAAGCAACCGGCCTGAAAGACCGGAAACCAAAAAATATTTTCATGAGCGGGCCTATCCCGGCCGGCTTTATTGCAGACAGTATTCAAAAGCACAGCAGCCAAACCGGGATTGGCGGTCACAGTATTTTCCTGGGTCAGGTTAGAGCTGACCAGTTGAACGGGAAACAGGTAACTGCAATAGAGTATACAGCTTACGAAGACATGGCGCTGGAAAAAATGCACCTGATAAGGGAAGAAATTTTTTTGAAGTACCCGCTTACCTGCATGCATGTTCATCATAGCCTGGGAAGAGTGACCACCGGAGCTATCTGTTTATTTGTATTCACTTCTTCAGCTCACCGCAAGCCAGCTATGGATGCCTGTCAAGAACTGGTAGAAAGAATAAAAAATGAACTGCCCATATGGGGCAGGGAAATTTTTGATGATGAAAGTTTCCAATGGAAGGAAAACCAATAATACATGAACGGGGTACCGGTCGGTTTTGAAATCATTTAACTTACGAATCAAAATATTAAATATGCCGGCATACGAATTAAACATCAATAGTAAAACCTATAAGGTGGATGCGGAAGCAGCAATGCCGATGCTATGGGTGATCCGTGACCTGGCAGGATTGACAGGCACCAAATATGGTTGCGGAATAGGCCAGTGCGGGGCCTGCACCATACATGTGGATGGAAACCCGGTCCGGTCCTGCACTTTCCCGGTAGCAGGCGCCGCCGGTAAAAAAATAACAACGATCGAAGGCATATCGGAGAGCAATGAGCATGCAGTGCAAAAAGCATGGATAGAATTGCAGGTGCCCCAATGCGGTTATTGCCAGTCTGGCCAGATCATGAGCGCGGTCGCCTTGTTAAAAAAGAAACCAAATCCAACCGATGCCGATATTGATACGGCCATGCAGGGTAATCTTTGCCGATGCGGTACACACCAGCGCATCCGTAGCGCGGTCCACCGCGCCGCCGATATCATGAAGAAATCATTTTAAATTTTTCATCCTTAACTCCAGGTTATGAAGGATACTGCATCAACTATAAATCGCCGGAATTTTATTAAACTCACCGGGTTTACCGGCACCGGGCTCCTATTGGGTCTTTCACTGAAAGGCAATGAAGGAATAACGGCTATCGCTAATATCAACCACGCTGCCACCGCTTTCGAACTGACACCTTTAATACATATTGATCCCAATGGCAGCATCACTATTTTCAATAAAAAGCCGGAAATCGGGCAGGGCACTTATCAATCTATCCCGGCCCTGATTGCCGAAGAATTGGGACTGAGCCTGGACCAGGTTATTATTGTTCAGACCGGTGGTGAAAAAAAATTCGGCGGAGGCCAGTTTGTTGGAGGAAGTACATCAATAAGGACCCAGTACACTGTATTAAGGAAGGTCGGTGCTTCCGCCCGTGAAATGCTTGTGAAGGCTGCCAGCCAGCAATGGAATGTACCGGTAGATGAATGCTATGTTGAGAATGCGGCCGTTCATCATAAACCTTCGGGCAAAACCATTTCCTATGGAGCATTGGCCGAAGCAGCCTCCAAACTCGAAGTGCCCAAGGAACCCAAATTAAAAGATCCAAAGGATTTCACCATTTTAGGCAAATCATCCCCGCGACCCGATGTGCCTCTTAAAACAAACGGCAAGGCTTTATTTGGAATTGACGTAGCAGTACCGGGTATGGTCTATGCCGCTGTTGAGCATTGCCCGGTGTTTGGTGCCAAACTAATCAGCTATGATGATGCGGATGCAAAAAAAGTAAAAGGGGTTCTGAGAGTTGAAACCTGTGAAAGGAAATTCGGAGGCAATATCTACGAAGGCGTAGCAGTGATTGCCGAAAATTACTGGGCAGCCTTACAGGGACGAAAAGCACTCAAACTGAAATGGGATTACCAGGGAAATGATGCCTTTAACAGCAAACAATATGAACAAAAACTAAGGGATCTTGCAAAGACCGATGGGGTGGTGGCTCATAGCCAGGGCGATTTTGATAAAACTTTTTCTGAAGCCCCGGTTAAACTGGAAGCGTTTTATGAAACTCCCATGGTTTCGCATTCTCCTATTGAACCCATGAATTGCCTGGCCAGCTGGCAGGAAGGGAATAAGCTGGAGATCTGGGTGTCCACGCAGGTGCCAGGTGGAGTGATGAGTGAGTTTTCAAAAGATTATGGCGTAGCAGAAGAGAACCTTAAAGTAAATGTAATGTTCAATGGCGGGGGCTTTGGCCGCCGCCTTTATAATGATTATATACATGAAGCCGTACAACTGACCAAAAAGATTGGCAAGCCTGTAAAGGTTATTTGGACTCGCGAAGACGATACGCAGTTAGGGCCCTTCCGTCCTATGACCTTCTCCGCAATGAAAGCGGCTTTATCAACCGATGGTAAACCTTTAGCTTTTCAGCATAAGGTGATCTCCCCAACCCTGGATAATAAAAAGTATGACAGGACCAAGAGCGATCCCACCATGACTGAAGGGATCAGTGAGCAGAAATACGAGATCCCGAACATGAAAAATCTGTTTGTTTTTGCCGACCTGCATATCCCACTGGCGGCATGGCGTGCAGTGACCAGTACGACCCTTGCTTTTTCCCATGAATGTTTTATTGATGAAATGGCGGTAAAGGCCAAAAAGGATCCTATGGATTTTCGCCTGGCCATGCTGACCAAAGATTCGGATGCAAAAAATGTATTGCTGAAATTAAGAGAAGTATCTGGTTGGGATAAACCATTGCCGCCCGGGTGGGGAAGGGGTGTTGCCCAGTATGAATTTTTTGCCGGACTTGCGGGATATGTGATCGAAGTGTCGAAAAAAGGCAGCGGCATAAAGATTGAGAAAGTGAACGCCGTCATTGACCTGGGCACGGTGGTGAACCCCGATACTGTAAAAGCACAGGTGGAAGGCGCTGCAGTAATGGCACTTACCGCTGCTATTAAAAACGGGATCAGTTTTGAAAATGGACGGGCTGTTCAAACCAATTTTCACAATAACCCACTGGTAAAAATTCAGGAAATGCCGGAGGTAAAAGTGCATATACTCACAAATGGCGGACCTACCATCAAGGGTGTTGGGGAACCGGGACTGCCGCCTTTTGCTCCCGCGCTTTGCAATGCTATCTTTGCTGCTACCGGTAAAAGGATCCGTAAACTGCCTTTCGATATTAATAAAGTCTAGATGAATTCATTAAAATTTAACCTTAACCATGATGAAAATAGTGAGCTGTAGCCTGGCCTTGATAATTGGCGTTGTAACCAGTTCTTTTTTCCAGAAATATGACCTGAAAAAAAGTATTGAGCGCGGCAAGGAAGTCTATCAATTATACTGTATGACCTGCCATATGGAGGATGGCAAAGGCACTCCTGATATTAATCCTCCCCTGGCCAAAACGGATTACCTGGGCAAACAAACCGCGAAAACGCTGATCAATATTATCCTGGAAGGACAAAGCGGGGAAATCACGGTCAACAAGAAAAAATATAATACTATTATGCCTCCTCAGCCCTATTTATCGGATGAGCAGATAGCCGATGTGCTGAATTATTCCCGCAACAGCTGGGGCAATAAAATACCCGGGACCATTACCCCCACGCAGGTGAAAGCATTGCGTAAGTAAGAATTGCCGGGGTTAGAATTTATTCTATGGTCAACATAACACATAAGAATCCAGCACTTCGCCGGGCGGTTGCCACTGCAATTCTCACTGTATCCCGGCAGGAAACTATCGATGCGATCATTGCGAAGAAGGTTCCCAAGGGCGATGTCTTTGAATTTTCCCGGGCAGCAGGTTTGCTGGCTATTAAAAAAACAAGTGATGTTATTCCTGATTGTCATCCCCTGCCTGTCGAATTTGCTGCTATTGCGCATCGCCTGGAAGGATTAAGTTTAATAATTACCGTGGAAGTGCATACTGTTTATAAAACTGGAGTGGAGGTGGAGGCCATGCATGGAGCTGCAGTTACTGCATTGACTATTTACGATATGCTGAAGCCGCTGGACAAGGGCATTGAAATTTCAGCGATAAAACTTGAAGAAAAGAAAGGTGGTAAATCAGATCTGAACAGGGATCTGCCTTCCTCCCTGCAATGTGCTGTGATCGTTTGCTCGGATGGTGTAGCTGCCGGTGTAAGAGAGGATAGTAGCGGGAAAGAAATTATTGAAAAGCTGGGACAATACAACCTGAAGGCTACTGTGCATGAAATCATTCCCGATGATAAGGACATGATTCAATTCACGGTAAAGCAATTAAGCAGCCAGGGCTTTGACCTGGTCCTATTCACGGGTGGCACCGGTCTTTCCGAAAGAGATGTAACCCCGGATGCTATAGCACCCCTGCTTGACCGGGAAATTCCGGGCATAATGGAAGCTGCGCGCAGTTATGGACAGCAGCGCATGCCCTATGCGATGTTATCCCGGGGCGTAGCAGGTTTTATAAAGGATACTTTGGTTATAACTTTACCTGGTTCACCCCGCGGAGTTATTGAAACTATGGATGCAATTTTTCCGCAGGTGCTGCATGTTTTCCGTGTACGACAAGGTGCGAAACACGAGTAACATTCTTTACAAATAATTTTGCAGGGCCTGCGAAAATGGATTAAATTGATTGAGTGATCGGCAAACGGGATTTGTAATCACAACCAGGTACCACTGTCTACTCCCCTAAGGATAACTATTAATATCATTCTTTATTCTCAATCGTCCTTAACTATTAATAAAGGGAACATGAACGAAACGAACTCATTCAGCCGCCGCAATTTTATTAAGACCGGCGCGACCCTGGGCGGAGGTCTGCTGCTCAGCTTTCATATTCCGGCATTCGGCAAAGGACTGCGCGCAGGATTTACACCGGCGCCAGTGGATTTTGCACCCAATGCATTTATCCGGATCGGCGCCGATGATATGGTAACCATTATTTGTAATCACTCCGAAATGGGGCAGGGAGCATATACTTCAATTCCCATGATGATTGCGGAGGAACTGGATGCTGATTGGTCAAAAGTAAAATTCGAATCAGCCCCCGTTGATCCCGCCTATAATCATGCGCAATGGGGCATGCAGGCTACCGGAGGCAGTACTACTACCCTGGCCGAATATGACCGCTTACGAAAGGCGGGTGCCTCCGGCAGAGCTATGCTAATTGCCGCTGCTGCACAAACCTGGGCTGTAGATCCTTCCAGTTGCCGTACAGAAAAAGGAAAAGTGATTCATGGTTCGAGCGGACGAAGCCTGCGTTATAGTGAATTAGTCGCGGCAGCTGCTGCTATAAAACCGCCGGCTGATGTAAAACTGAAGGACCCTTCTGAATTTACGATCATTGGCAAGCCCACCAAAAGATTGGATACAGCGGAAAAATCAAATGGTACCGGGGTTTTCGGGATTGATGTCAAGCTCCCTGGTTTACTGACTGCACTTGTCGCCAGGCCGCCGGTTTTTGGTGCTAAACTGAAATCGTTTAATGCCGATAAAGCCCGGGCTATCCCCGGCGTAAAACATGTTACCGAAATTGAAAGAGGAGTTGCCGTTGTTGCGGATGGTTTTTGGCCTGCCAAGCTGGGACGTGAAGCATTGGTGATCGAGTGGGAGGAAGGGCCCCTGGCGGGTTTGAATTCAGCAGCTCAACGAAAATCTTACGCGGAACTGGCAAAACAAACCGGTGTATCCGCAAAGAAAGAGGGAGACGTGGAAGCTGCGAAAGCGAAGGCCGTTAAAAAAATTGAAGCAGTATATGAATTGCCTTACCTGGCCCATGCTCCTATGGAGCCTTTGAATTGTGTAGCCGATGTAAGACCCGACAGTTGCGATATATGGGTGGGCACGCAATTTCAGACAATGGATTTTATGAATGCTGTACAGATAACCGGTTTAAAACCCGAACAGGTGAAATTGCACACTACACTCCTGGGCGGCGGCTTTGGCAGAAGGGCTGTGATGGATAGCCATTTTGTTCGCGAAGCCGTGCAGGTCTCAAAAGCAGTAAAGGCGCCGGTAAAAGTAGTATGGACAAGGGAAGATGATATCCGGGGTGGATATTATAGGCCGGCAGCGCACCATGTGTTAAAAGGCGGCATTGACGCAACAGGAAAACCTGCTTATTGGGAGCAACAGGTCGTTTGCCAGTCTTTTGTAATGGGAACACCCATGGAAGGTATGATGGTAAAAGACGGGTTGGATCATGCTGCTGTTGAAGGAGCTGCTGATCTTTCCTACGCTATACCCAATTTAAAAGTTGGCTGGAATATGGCGCCAGGAGGCGTTCCCACTTTATGGTGGCGTTCTGTCGGGCACTCGCATACGGCTTTTGCAACAGAAAGTTTTATCGATGAACTCGCCCGGGCCGCAGGCAAAGACCCTCTTGCTTACCGCCTTCAATTGCTGGAGAAACATCCGCGGCTGAAAAATGTTTTGGAAATAGCTGCTGCCAAAGCGGGTTGGGGAAAAACATTAGGTACCGGCCGGGCCATGGGTATTGCGGCGCATGAATCCTTTGGAAGCTTTGTTGCTGATGTAGCCGAAGTATCTGTCGCTAAAGATGGGCGCATCAAAGTACATAAAGTGGTTTGTGTGATCGATTGTGGTCCAACGGTAAATCCAGAGACAGTGCATGCCCAAATGGAAAGCTGTGTGGCCTTCGGTTTAAGTGCTGCGCTATTTGGTGAGATCAGTTTTGAAAAAGGAAGGGTGAAGCAAGGGAATTTTAATGATTATCAGATATTGCGCATGAATGAAATGCCCAAAGTAGAAGTTCATATTGTACCGAGTACCGACTCCATGGGTGGTGTGGGTGAACCCGGTGTGCCGCCTGTAGCGCCTGCACTGGCCAATGCCATTTTTGCAGCAACCGGTAAACGGATCCGGAGATTACCGATCAGGCCTGCTGACCTGGTTAAAAAAGCCTAACCAAATAATCATTTAAAGAAGATCATTTATGATAAAGCTAAATGTCAACGGCAAAGACTATGAGGTAGATGTCAGGCCCGATACCCCTTTACTCTGGGTAATCCGGGATAATCTCGGTCTCACTGGTACCAAGTTTGGCTGCGGAATAGCTCAATGCGGAGCCTGTACCATTCACCTGAATGGCGCGGCCTTGCGATCCTGTGTAACACCGGTTGCCGCCGGTGCCGGAAAAAAAATTGTTACCATCGAAGGGCTGGAAGGTAACCTGGCAGACCGGCTTCAAAAAGCCTGGGCAGAAGAAGATGTGCCGCAATGCGGTTATTGTCAAAGCGGGCAGATTATGGCTGCAGCTGTTTTATTAAAGGATAAACCTAACCCCACGGATAATGATATTGATTTGAGTATGTCAGGTAATCTCTGCCGCTGCGGTACTTACCAGCGGGTTAGAAAAGCCATACACCTGGCTGCGAAAATGAAATAAACAGGTAGTTGAACTGCAAATGTCAAACTTCCTGCATAGACAATGAAAGAGCCCTGTCAATTAAGACAGGGCTCTTTGTTGAAAACACCACTAGCCAAAAGAGAAACTTCTCATTAATTAGCTGTTGCTGTAACCTGGCCACGGATCTCACCGTCAGGATTTAATGCAGTATGAATATTATAATAAATTTTTCCTGCCAATAAATGCTGTTCTGTTGAGTCCGCTAATATTAATGTACCAGTCGATGTACCTGCTGTCCCGTTGGAGCTGATCGTTAAACTGTGAATGGGACCTGCCTCCTGGCTGGAAGTAGCCGGGCCATGAAAATGCATGGCTGTCACATTCCCGGAAAGCCCTGTCCATGTAATATTATAGGTCAACGTATTGATAGCGGACACATAGGTACCGGTAAGTGTGCCCGTTGCTGTTGTTGTTACAATGGGTATTTCCTGGTTACCACTGGCTGATCCACTCAAAACATAAGTCCTGTCCTGATTAGGATCGTCTTCAAGATCATCATCTTTATCACAGGACACTAACACTAAAGAAGTTACCGCAATGACTGCGGGAAATAAAAAACGGCGTAAGAAATTGTTCTTTTTCATAGTTCGCGTTTAAATAGTTAAAGATTATTAGGGAGAAATTCAAAAACGTTACCAGACCAGCTATTTGTGGAAAAGTATCGGGATTGATTTAATCCCACGGGCAATACACATTTTGGTATAGTTTTTTGTCTTTACCTTAAGAACATCATTTAATCATATAAATCATACTATTATGACAACAAGAACGAAGATCATCCTGGGAATTCTTGGAGCCGCTACTGTGGGCGCTATTATCGGGCTGCTGACAGCGCCGGAAAATGGTCAAATGACGAGAAAGAGAATAAGGAATACAACGGGAAAATGGGTGGATAATATGGGGCGTATTTTCACCCGCACAAAGAAACAGGTACAGGACAGTGCCAGGGAGTTGCATAATCCTGTTGTATAAAGTAAATAGGGTAGTAACGAAAAAGCAGGCCTGGCCTGCTTTTTTTATAGGAGGATAGTTAATAGGATGCCCACAAAAAAGGGTTTTGGATAGACCAAAACCCCTTGTTTCTCTTTTCTTCTCTTCGCCGGCATTACCCGGATCAGATACTAAGGGTCTGTTCTCAGATTTCTTTAAACCACCCCCTGAAAGAGAATTGATATGATATAAATTACCAAAAGCATGCCATTTGGGCTGAATGTGCAAAACATACAGTGTCTCTTGTAAAAATAAACTGGATGAGCCGGTATTTTATGGGAGATTCAGGAGGGGAAATGCTGCCATTTTTTGCGCATTTTTTTGGTCAAAATATAATTTTTAAATAGTCAGGTATCTATTACAGCACCATTCTTCAGCATCAGCTAATCTTGGTATTTATCATAGTCATCAGCAGTAAAAATATATCTGCTATTTAGCCGACGCCATTGATGATTTTAACTCCTCCGGCCTTGATTTTGTAAATCTTGCCATATGGGATTAAAAGAATACAGGAAAAAAAGATCGTTCAGTAATACTCCCGAACCAGTAGGAGGAAAAGCAAATGGAGGCGAACTGCGTTTCGTGATCCAGAAGCATGATGCCAGCCGCCTTCATTATGATTTCCGGCTGGAAATGGAGGGTGTTTTAAAAAGCTGGGCCGTTCCTAAAGGGCCTTCCATGGATCCCTCAGTTAAAAGGCTGGCAATGATGGTGGAAGACCATCCTTATGACTACCGGAATTTTGAAGGCATTATTCCTAAAGGTCAATACGGTGGCGGAACGGTGATCGTGTGGGATGAAGGATTGTACAGGCCCGTCGAAGGTGAATTCGGCGACAAAAAAAGCATGGAGAAAAATCTTTTAAAGCAGTTGAAAAAGGGGAAACTAGTCCTGAACCTGGAAGGGCATAAGTTAAAAGGAGAGTTCGCCCTGGTAAAATCTTCATACCAGGCAGAGAATTCCTGGTTGTTGATGAAAGTGAAAGACCGTTATGCTACTAAAACAGAAGTAACGAATAGGAATAAATCCGTGATATCCGGGAAAACCATCCGGCAAATGGAAAAAGAACCCGACCGGGTGTATGGGAGTAAAGGAAAAAAGCGTATCGGATCAGCAAAAAAAGTAACGGCGAACAAAAAATCTCCTGTACCTGGAACCCGCGCAGCATTTCCAAAAAGAGTAGAACCCATGCTGGCAACCCTGGTAGAAAAAGCATTCGATGAACCGGGTTGGGTCTATGAAATAAAATGGGATGGTTACCGCGCCCTGGCCATGATGAATGGGCGCCAGATAAAATTGATCTCAAGAAATGCAAAATCATTTGATGACAAATTCTATCCCATATTGGAAGCTATTAAGAACTGGAGTATAAAAGCCGTTGTGGATGGAGAGATTGTGGTTGTCAACGATAAGGGCATGGCGGATTTTAGCAGTCTTCAAAATTGGCGAAGCGAAGCGGATGGACATCTTTTATTTTATGTATTCGATATTTTATGGCTTGATGGAAGGGATTTGACAAGCCTGCCCCTGGTGGAACGCCGCCAGATCCTGGCAGAGTTGGTGCCAGCCCAATCTATCATCCGGATGAGTGAGCATTTTGACACTACGGCCACTGCATTTTTATCGCTGGCGGAGGAATTGGGCCTGGAAGGGATTATGGCAAAAAAAGAAGATAGTTTATACACGCCTGGTATACGTTCGAGGGAATGGTTAAAAATAAAAACCCAGCAACGGCACGAAGTAGTAATAGGAGGATTTACCCAAAACGAAGGTTCTGCTAAAACATTCAGTTCCCTGCTGGTTGGTGTATTTGAAAATGGGCACTTGAATTACACAGGTAAGATCGGGACAGGCTTTACGGATCAGCAGCAAAAAGAGATGATGAAATTATTTAAACCCCTGGTTCGCAAAACTTCACCTTTTGCCACCGAACCCGATATCAATAAACCCTCCCGGTTCCGGCCCAATCCTCCCCAGGCTGCGGCTACCTGGTTAAAGCCGGAATTGGTTTGTGAAGTAAGTTATCGCGAAATGACCGCTGATGGCGTGATGCGACATCCTTCATTTGTAGGATTAAGGGAAGATAGGCCGGCTAGGGAGGTGGCGGCGGAAAAGCCGGTGAACATTAAAAAAGCTATTTCAAGAAATCAAACTAAGAAGGCAGGAGCAAAAAACGTGGTAGTTATTAAGCCTGCAGCATCAAATGGTCGCAAAACTTTACTCAATCCTTCCGGGCAAACTCAGGTAAGAAAAATAAATGGCAAGGAGCTCAGTTTTACCAACCTTGGAAAAATTTATTGGCCCGGAGATAAGATCACGAAGCGGGAACTGATCAATTATTATTACCAGGTAGCACCTTTTATACTGCCTTATTTAAAGGGAAGGCCCGAATCCCTGAACCGTTTTCCCAATGGAATAAAGGGCAAAAGTTTTTACCAGAAAAACGTAACGGGTAAAGTGGCAGAATGGATCGATACATTTCCCTACCGAAGCGAGGATGACGTCGAGGATAAAAACTATATGGTATGCAATGATGAAGCCGCTTTATTATATATGGCCAACCTGGGTTGTATAGAAATCAATCCCTGGAGCAGCCGGGTGGAAAAACCGGATCATCCTGACTGGTGTATCATAGACCTTGATCCGGGAACAAAAACAAAATTTGGCCAGGTAATCGAAGCCGCGCAGGTTACCCATGCCATATTGGAGGAATCAGGTATTCCTTCCTGCTGTAAAACCTCGGGTTCTACGGGCTTGCATGTTTATATTCCTTTGGGTGCTCTTTATACTTATGAGCAATCCAAAGAATTTGCAAGGCTTATCGTTACCATGGTGCATGAACAACTTCCCTCCTTTACCAGCCTGGAACGACAGGTATCTAAAAGGAATGGCAAAATGTATCTGGATTTTCTGCAAAACCGCCCGCAAGCTACCCTGGCCGCCCCTTATTCAGTACGGCCCAAACCGGGGGCCACCGTATCAATGCCCTTGTTATGGGAGGAGGTTAAAAAAGGATTGACCATGCGCGATTTCACCCTGCAGAATGTACCCTCACTTTTACGGGAAAGGGGAGATCTGTTTAAACCTGCATTGGGAAAAGGCATTAATATGATGAAAGTAATTGAGAAATTATTAAAACAATGATGATGGGAGAAGAAAAGATTTTTGATATTGAACTGGAATACGAGGGTAAATCATACAAAGGTTGGGTGAATCCCTCGGAGAAGGAGGATGAGATGGGCAAACCTGTTTCGTTTAACGTGGTACTAAACGAGGTACATTTCGGCTATTTATCTTTTGACCAATGCAAATGGACGATCAACGAAGAAAGACCTGCCGGCCTGGTGAATGCAGTGGGCAAAGAAATTGAAAAGCACTTCAGCCTTGTGTAAGGAGAAAGAAATTATTTATTGCGGTTGCCCGTTGTTTCTAATTCCACGGTCTTAGTTGTTACGGCATATTCACTGGGTCTAATTGGCGAACCAGTTTTATCGGCCCAGGCCGTCGTTAACTCTGCTCCTGCATATAAGATCAGTGAGGAATAATAAGCCCACACAATAATGATAACGAGGGAACCTGCTGCGCCATAGGTGGTTCCGATGGAAGAGGAACTGATATAAAACGAAATGGCGGTTTTACCCAGTATGAATAACAGGGTGGTAAAGGCTGCCCCGACATAGGCATCTTTCCATTTTATCTGAGCATCGGGTAATACTTTAAAGATTACTGCGATTATGCTGGCGATGATCCCAAAAGAGAGGAGCTGGTTGATTATGAAAACGAGAACCCCTATGAAACCTTCATAACCCGAGAACCATTTCTTACTGATCATATCAATGGCTGCTGAAACCGTTAAGGAGCTAACCAGTACAAATCCCAACGAAACCAGTACAGAAAAGGAAATAAACCTGTTTTTCAGGTAAGTCAGCAATTTTTGCCGGGGTTTTGCTTTCAAATCCCAGATCGTATTGATGGAATCCTGTATTTCAGCAAAAATCGTTGTGGCGGCTATAAACAAGGTGACGATGCCAATAATGATCGCGATATTGTTTTTTCCCTGGACATTGGCATTGCTGATGATTTCCCGGAGCGTGGCTGCAGTATCCATGCCCAGGAAGCCGGCCATTACTTCGTACACTTTACTTTCAACGGCCACCTGTCCGAAGATCAAACTGCTGGTATAAATGATGACAATGAGTAAAGGCGCGAAAGAAAAAACGGTATAATAGGCTAATGAACCACTTAGCTTGGGGAGCTTATGCCGCCCAAAACCTTTTAGTGCTGCCGCAAAAACTTCCTTGATTAATTTCCAGGTAATTTTTTTCTTCATGTTTCGCCGGACTCCGGACATTCATTACTATTTATTACCACTGGTATTTTCTGTATGTACCTGATATTTTAACCTGATCAATCATTGGGTTATAAACAAATCTCCGGACTAGACCCGTTTATAATTCCTGGTTAATTTCGTGCATACTATTGGTAATGAGTATAACCGATTCTTCCAGCGCCACGATGGAAAATTCAATGCCATCGTGAATCACGACCAACTGTCCTTTGGTTATTTCGGCTCCCATGGCAGGTTGGCGAAGACTGACCCGGCCGGCCAGCACCTGCACTTGTAAAAAACCTTTGGCCTTTTCATTTTCCAGGCTGGCATCCTTATGCAGGGCTGTAAGTACAACTGTATAGTCGCCCGATTTAAACAGGGTAATACCATTCCGGTCATTCGTGTGCCAGGCTTTTTCATCCACCATTTGTTTCAGTGAATAATCAATGTCAATAATCATCCAGGGCGCATCGAGCGGTCGCCCGCCTTTGGGGCGATTGGGCGTAGGCTCATTTTGTTTGATTAGCATAAGTACCGTTTATTAGTATTATGTAAAAACTATGCCATGCCCTCCTGCCTGCAGGAGAATAAAAAAGTCATCGTTATGTGCTGGTTATTCACTGCTTATGAAAGCCGCAAATTAGTTCAGGGTCAATGTTGCCGATTGATTTTTACTGGCTGAGGAGATTCTTGCTGCTTTAGGGCAATTAAAAAAAATCGTAGCGGTTACACTTCAGGTATTTTTCCGGTTGAGGTGGAAGTTTTACCGGCGGGTAATAAGTGGTTGAAAGTTTCCGGAATGGCAATTTCCTCTCTACTCTTACAGGTGCCAAACCTGGAGGAGGCGGAGTCAGGATAATCCTCTTTTGTCTATGTAAAGTTGAGGACGCACGCATACAGGCAAAAACGGGGTTTGATTAATTATATCCCCCAAAAAAATTGCCAGACTTAAACAAACAATGATCAAGTTTTCAACTGTTGAAAACTATTGCGTTTTCAACCGGGCAAATTATTTTGCCGGTTTCTTAATGAGATAGGCTTGTTCCAATCCTTTGTAAGATGGTCCTGTAATTACCTGTCCGTTCATTGCATAACGCGCTCCATGACACGGGCAATCCCAACTTTCTTCTGCTCCATTCCATTGCACATCACATTGCATATGTGAACAGGATGGAGAAAGAGTATGCACCTGTCCTTTCTCATCTTTACATATGGCAATTTTATTTCCTTCATACTTAATAACGCGGCCCTCACCTGCTGCAATCTCCGCCAGGCTTGACAATTTTTCACCTGAAAAAGGTTTAGCCGCTAATTCTTTTACCACGTTAGCATTATGGGAAACGAAATCCTTGAATCCTGCAATCGGTTTAATTCTCCCGGGCCGGAAAATTTCTGTTGTCGAGTCGGCCTTATTAAGAATGGTGGAAGAGAGAATCATAGCCGCCACCTGGCTATAAATCATTCCATTGCCTCCAAAGCCGGTTGCAGTGAGCACACGCGATGAATGACCTGGTAAGGTTCCAATATATGGAAGTCCATCGACCGGTTCATAGTATTGCGAAGACCACGAATAGCTAATTTCTTCCACGGAAAATTTTTTCCTTACAAGAGCTTCCAATTCCGTAAAACGATAGGGAGTGTTTTTTTCAGTTCCTGTTTTATGGTCTTTTCCTCCCGCGACCAGGTAATTAATTCCATCGACCGGGTGGGTCCTGTAATAATGATAGGGATCCTCCATATCGTAGACCAGGCTCTCCAGGGTAAGATTGTCTTTCAATTTAACGGCTATGGCATAACTGCGATAAGGAGCGCAGCGAAGATGAAGCAGGTTGATACCCGGCGGAATATGGGTGGCAAAAACCAGGTTCGAAGCCTTGAACTCACTTTTCTCTGTTTCCACCCTAACTGTTTCCTCATCATGGTAGCCAGTGACCCTGCAATCCTGTTTAATCGTTCCACCCTTTTCTTCAAAAGCCTGAGCAAGGCTAAAGACATATTTCAAGGGGCTGAACCTCGCTTGTTTTTTTACAGAAATTGCTTTTGTAAAATTTCCCGGAATGGGAATTTGGCCGGCGGCTGAAATAGTAAGACCGGCCCGTATTGCTGCTTCTTCTATTTCTTTTAATTGTTCTGCCTGGCTTTCATTTACTGCGTACAGGCAGGCATCCATCTCCTTAAAATCACATTGAATGCCATAACGGCTGATATTTTCTGTAATCATATCAATGGCTGCTCTTGCCCAGCCTGCTACCCCGGCAGCTACTTCTTTGCTGAATTTTTTTTCAATAGTCGAATAGGGTGTATCCAGTAATGTATTGAGATGGGCCGTGGTTCCGCCCGTTGTTCCAAATCCCAGGTTGGCTGCTTCCAGCAGAAGGCATTGTTTTCCTGCCTCCTGCAGTCTTAAGGCCGTGCTGACACCTGTAATCCCTCCCCCGACGATTATTACATCATAAACAATATCTTTTGCCCGTTCAGGGCGGCTTTCATAGGCTTCTATTTCCTGCCAAAGACTGGTTCTGCTTCCATCTCTTGCTATCATAAACTTTTTCCTAAATGCATTCAATTATCCTGCCACCTGCTTTTTTGGTTAATTATCAGTTGCATTAATTGCATGGTTTGTGGTATGGTTTTGGAAAAATCTGCTAATCCGGAAAACCAGCTTGAGAAACCAAGATAAAAGCCGTCCGGGTTTTGACTCAATGTTCCTTAATTACTGTTATGCCTGAAAAATTATTTGAAGAAACTATAATACGGGAAATAAGGGATTTGTTGTTGGGTCGGCAGCAAAGCATTGCCGTGGGTGAAAGCGTGAGTTCCGGGCTTCTGCAACTGGCTTTTTCGGCCATGCCGGATGCGATTCAATTTTACCAGGGTGGGATCACTGCTTATAACCTTACGCAGAAAATAAAATTTTTTTCCGTGGAGCCACTTCATGCGTCAACGGTCAATTGTGTGTCTCAGGAGGTAGCCAACGAGATCTCCCTTGCTGTATGCAGGGAATTTGCCTCCGATTGGGGAATCGGAATAACAGGGTATGCAAGTGCTGTCCCCGAATCCGGCAACAGGGTATTTGCTTTTTTTTCCATTTGCTACCGGGACAAAATCCAGGATTCGGGACAATTGAAAAGCAGGAAGGCAGATCCTTTCCGGGTTCAACTGGATTATGCCCACCAGGTTTTGGAAAAACTGCTCGGCTGTTTGGTCAGCAGTAATGGCAAACAAGTCTTATCTAAAACGGCAGGCAAATAATGAATTAAATATGATGCAGCATGATTTTTGACCCCACTCTAGAAAAAATTTATGCCAGTCGTCAAAGTACTCGAAATTATCGCCTCATCTGAAAAAAGTTTCGATGATGCCGTCCGTAATGCTGTTGCAGAAGTATCGAAAACCATACACAATATTGATTCGGTGTATGTAAAGGATTTTAAAGCCCATGTAAAAGGTGGTAAAATAGAATCTTATGGGGTAATTTGTAAGATTTCTTTCCGCGTGGATAACCCGTCATAATCTCCGTTTTATATA
>DASUMO010000285.1:0-3025 GCA_036277695.1 Chitinophagaceae bacterium | reverse complement strand
CCCTTTTTACCAGTCATTCCTGGAATATGTTGAACAGCATGGAAGCTATCGCTCGGCATGGGAGTTCGAAATCAGTGCTTAAATAAAAAAACCGGATCGTTCCGGCTTTTTCTGCAATTAAAAGACCTTAATTTGATTCCGTGTACTTTTTAAAGTTATCCAGTATGGCCTGCCATCCGCCCCGCTGCAATTCAATTGAGTTTTCGCTTTCGGCTTCAAAACTCTCCACTACTTTTGTAGCATTCCCTTCCGGGATAAAATGGATCTTAACTTTTCGCCCATCCCCGAGAGTATATTCGATATATTCATTTTCCCTGATGGCATCATAGACACCACCAAAATCAAAACCCATGCTGCCGTCCCTGGCTTCCATACGCGCCGAGAAACTCCCCCCTACCCGCATATCCGATTTGGCCCAGGGTGAATGCCATTCATCGGTGGCAAAATTCCAGTGCGTGATATGCTCAGGCTTTGTCCAGTATTCCCAAACTTTATGAACCGGGGCCTGGATGGTATTTTGTACCGTTATCGTGGTCTTTTCCTGCGTTTCCATACAATTGATTTGAGAGTGATTACCGTTGGTTGACGATACAAAAATGCGGAATCGTTTTGAATTCACGGCAGTGCATTACCGACTTTAACAGGGCGGTTTACGACATGACCGCGATTCCCGGATTATCAGCCCGCGTTTATTTCTGTAATACTAGTTTGCGCAAAATCCTTTCTTTACCCACGATAATTTCACAGAAATAGATTCCGTTGGCAAGTGCAGACCCGTCAATTGAAATACGCTGCAGGCCCATCCCGGCCTCGGCCCGGTAAACCTGTTTTACCAGGCTGGCTTTATTGTCGAACAGGCGAACCAGTATGGTCGAGGGTTGGGGTACTTCAAACTCAATAGTTACAATATTGCTGAAAGGATTGGGCATTACTTTTACAGCCAGTTCGTTTTCAGATTTTATAAAAGGAAACCTGGCCGGTTTAACCACCTGCTTATGCTGACCCATGTCCCCAACATAATAAGGACGCATCATTTCATGATCTTCATGTGAAAGGATATGACAATGCCATACATATAAGCCCGGCAGATCGAATTTCGCGATGATCCTGGTCACTTCACCCGGGAACATGACCCATGTATCTTTCCATCCGATTTCATCGGCCTGTGGCAGCTTAGGTTGTCCCAATAACCTGATATTGGTTGGTTTTCCATTTTCTTCATCAATGTCCGCGCTGAACTTTTGCCTGTTTATGATTTGCGTGCTCACCATATGCAGGTGAATCGGGTGTGCATCTACTGTTTCATTGTATATTTCCCAGATCTCGGTGCTGTTTAATAATGGGTTCTCGGTAATGGGATCATGCCAGGGAATAGCTCCTTCATCCACTGTTCCAAGCATGGGTTTAAGCCGCCCATACTCATCTGTTCCCTCAAATAAGATCAATTTCCTGGCCTGCAGGCTGGTTTGCAATGGAACTATGGGTGAGCGCAGTGAAACAGGCAAACTGGTAAGCGGATAATTTGGGTCCAGGGGTTTATTCACCCGGAATGCCATGATTCTGCCTGTAGTTTGGGGATCAACCGATTCTCCTTTGGGAAAGGGAGTTTTAGCATTGTTCTTCAGGATAATGGTATTCCCCCAAAGGGATGGTTGTGAAAAATCCAGGATGATATCTTTTCTTTCCCCGGGTCCAATCATCATTTGATTCATGGTAACAGGATAAGCAAGCAACCCATTATCCGTCCCTATTTGTGTAATCTGGTTTCCGGCAGAGAGGAACAAGTTATAAAAACGCGAATCAGATCCGTTTAATACCCGGAAACGGTATTGACGGGGTTCAACTTCAAGCACAGGCCAGCTCATCCCGTTTACAAGAATAAAATCACCGAAGAATTCGGCTACTATACCCGGCTCGGGCATTTCGTCTTCACTGCTTATATTTTGCGTGCGATGATCGTCTTCCGAACCTGATGGATAAAATAACTCGCCATCAGCAGTGAACATCCTGTCTTGTATGGCCAGGCCTAAATCATAGGGTGCGGCAGGTATCTTGCCTCCCAGTTGGAGTGCGGTTTCATTAGCATCCGTAAGCAGGTAATAACCTGCCAGGCCTGCATATACATTCAACCGGGTAATACCCAATCCATGATCATGATACCATAGAGTGGCAGCTTCCTGGTCATTCTGATAATAATAAGGTTGGGCATCGCCTTTAATAAAGCCATGCCCCTTGCGTGAAAAATTGGGGGTAAACCAGGCATCCGGCAATCCATCGCTGGCCGACTCGGTATGCCCGCCATGTAAATGGGTGACGACGGGTATCCCATACTGCCGCCAATTGGGTACCCCGCTCATAGCCCAATGCACCGTTGTATCGATCGGCAATAAATGAGGTAAAGGCTGGTTGAGGCCATTCACAAGATTATTCCGCCAGTAGATACTTACCGGCATATCTTTTTTGGCAAGAATGGAAGGGCCGGGATAAGATCCATTATATCCCCAGACAGTTGTTTGAAGCCTTTGCTGTGTAACGGGATCGATTAAGCCCAGCCACTGTTCAAACTGGCTGATACCAATGGTAAATAAGCCCCCATTTCGCGCGTCAATAACAGAGGGAACAGGCAAGGGATTAACAAATTGAGGTTGTGTTTTTGGATCCAATAGAGCCTGCCCTGCAGCTGAATGTATGATACATACCATACCTGCAATGCACCCGAATTTCCAAAAGGAGTTTAATTGTATCATAACAGTAGTTTTTGATTTTTAAATATGTAAGCTACCATGAGTAATTCCTGGTAGCCATGAGTCGGGTCAGGCATTTGATTGATTTTTATTAGAAACACACATGATTTCGCATCTTTTACTTTAGTTGAAGCATTTCATCAAGTAAGATCGCCCGGCTGTGGAGTATGCCTGGTAAATGCTGCGAATAAGCTGAACTTTGAAAAAACAAACAGTAATGAGAGTCATTTCATTCCTGGTCCTGTTCATACCCTTTGGGTTTTGCAGGTATGATACAGGGC
>DASUMO010000284.1:0-2594 GCA_036277695.1 Chitinophagaceae bacterium | reverse complement strand
CAATTCTTTCGCCAATGATATCAGCGGAAGACCCCTGTACCTGAAAACAGAATACAGGTCGCAGGGAAGTCCTTATTTATTCGAAGATTATTGCGTAGCTGAGGTCACTGCACAAAACGGGAAAGTTTATGAAGGCATAAGAGTAAAGATCAATATCAACGAAAACAAGTTGCTTTACCTGAATAAGGATGGAACGGAAATGATTGCTATTTCACCCGTGCAGAAAGTAAGATTGATTCCCCACACCCATGTGGAGGCAACCCATGGTGAAATGATATTGTTAAGTCCTGGGAAAGCAATCAATATAGGCGGTTCACCCATTTATCAGCTGCTTGTGGATGGAAAAGCCAGCTTATACAAACAGATCACCATTGATTATACCGATAGTAAAGGTTATAGTGAAGCCACTATCACAAGGGTGTTTAACAGAAAAGAACGATTTTTCGCCCGCATGCCCGGCGTTGACACTTCCTTGCAAAAAGTAGAAAAAAATAAAACAGCGCTGCCGGCACTTTTCCCCAACAATAAAGAAACTGTTGGCACTTTTATAAGTACCCAAAAACTGAATTGTAAATCAGAAAAAGACCTTGTTGCTGTCTTTCGATTTTACAACGCACTGGAATAAATAATTTTTCAAAGGAGCATTATCTTCCTGTGCAATCGAAGTGATCTGCGGGAAACTAAGCTGTACAAATTTATTGGTTCGCGCTGATATCGCGGATTTGTAGCGAACTCTTTACTAACCTGAAAATTCATTCTCGCTGAATTCGCAGATAGATTCGGCGCAATCCCCGCTAAACAATTTCCCAAAAATGTAGTTTCTGTGAAAGCGGAGATCCGCGAGAATCCCATACTGGTAATACCTTTCATTTCAAAAGTGTTTCCAGTTTAGCCTCCAGCCCAGCTCCTCTTAATCCCATGGCTACTATTTTTCCTTCCGGATCAACTAATACATTAAAAGGTATCCCCTCAATTCCATATAAAGGCACAACCGGGCTGCTCCAGAATTGCAGGTCGCTGACATGGGTCCAGGTTAACTGGTCTTCTTTAATCGCCTGTAGCCACTCATCTTTATTCTTATCCAGCGAAACGCCCAGTACATCAAAATTCTTTTCCCTGAATTTCCGGTAGGCACTCACGACATGGGGGTTCTCATAACGGCAGGGCTTACACCAACTGGCCCAAAAATCAACCAGCACATATTTTCCTTTATAGTGACTCAACCTTACTTCCTTACCATTCATATCAGGCAAAACAATTTCGGGAGCCGTCTTCCCAACCAGGGATGATTTTTCATCCTGGCCCTGCATCTGCATGGCGATAGCTGCCTTGATAAGGGAAACGCCGGAATGTTCAGGAAATTTTACCGAAGTTTCATCCACTATTTTTTGCACGTCCTGGATATCGAGGGGTTGCAGGCCCAATGCCTGGTTATTGGCTGTGGTTTGATAATAACCCAATATGAACATGGATAGCGCAGGGTTCTTTGAACCGGCAATATCTCTCCTGAACTCTTCATTCAATTGAGCCGATAATTGCTTTTGTTCCTGTTTCACCGGCTGCATCACACTATCCGGTGCAGCTGACGCTGCCAGGCTATCTGCACGCCGGTTGATTAGGGCTAATTTTTGAAGGCCATTATTAAATCGGAGCATAAACGTTTTCATTTGCTGGCTGGCCTCTGAATTTTTTACTTCATAGGTTTGACCGACAACAGGTTTGTCTTTTTCATACGCGATATTGACGGTTATTTCAGGTGCATCATTGATAACTGCAGCAAAGGGATAATCCTGCTGCTCCAGCCTCAGGTTATAAACACTGGCCTCTTTCGCTTCCGTTACCAGCGAAAATTTCCCGTCTTTCCCTAGTTCTGCCGAATCTATCAATATCCGTTGCATTGTCGCAGCAGGAACTTCTTCCAGGTAGATCCATTTGGCCGGGCTGCCGCTCACCGTTCCGTTTATTTCAAATCCTTTGTCAACGGGTTTCTCTTTACAGGAAATCAATGCCGCCGAAAAAAGGAGGACGCTTACTAACACAGAACCCAATTTCATATTATACATTTAATTTTTGCAGCAAAAGTTCATTTGTCTTTTTAGGATCAGCTTTTCCTTTGGATTGTTTCATGACTTCACCTACGAAAAGCGCCAGCAATCCTTTTTTCCCTTTCCGGTATTCCAGTACTTTATCCGCATATTTCTCCAGTACTTTCTCTATAAGGGGTTCAATAGAGGAGGCTTCGGATTGCTGTAAAACATTTAATTCGGCGGCGAGCGAGGCCGGGTCCTTCGCCGGTTCCTTTAAAAGTCCCATGAATACTTTTGTGGATGCGGCAGAAAAACTCAACTGCCCGCCTTCAACCAATTTGATCAATGCAGCCAGTTGTTCCGGTGCAAGAGGAAAGGCGCTGATCTCTGCTGCCTTTTCATTCAACCAGTTTTTTACAGGACCCAGCATCCAGTTGGCCGCTGCCTTATAAGCGGAATGGGTTTCCACCAGCCGTTCAAAATAATCCGCAAAACTTCTTTCCTCTGTAATTACCCTCGCATCGTATTCTGAAAGTTGGAAAACAGTCATATACTGTAGGATTCGCT
>DASUMO010000283.1:0-4791 GCA_036277695.1 Chitinophagaceae bacterium | reverse complement strand
CGTTTTACACGCCCCAGTGCTTTTCCCCCGGTTATAAAAAATCTTATTATCATCAATGCGTTGGTCTTTGTGGCGCAGGTGATGTTGGACAAACAATTTGATCTTACTGCCAAATTAGGTCTATGGCCGGTGCAGGCTGATAATTTCAGGCCCTACCAGGTATTCACGCATATGTTTACACATTCCCCTACGTTGATTTTTCATATCCTGTTCAATATGTTCACCCTTTGGATGTTTGGAAGGATACTGGAAAATGTATGGGGACAGAAAAGGTTCCTGTTTTTTTACCTGGCCTGTGGCCTGGGAGCAGCATTAGCGCATATGGGAGTCGAGTATTTCCAATACCAGGAAGTTATAGATAAAATAAATATGCTGGAAGCGTTAGGTTTTCCGGAGGAGGCTGATAAATGGAGAAATGCCCCATTTTTTGCGGTAGGCGCTTCAGGGGCTGTCATGGGAGTAATGGTTGCTTTTGCATTTCTTTTTCCCAATACTCCCCTTTATATGATGTTTATTCCCATACCGATAAAAGCCAAATGGGCTATCCTGGGTTTTGTGGCACTGGACCTCTTCGGGGGTATTAGCCCGATCCCCGGTGATAATGTCGCCCATTTTGCCCACCTCGGGGGCGCATTAACTGGCTTTATTATTGTTTATATATGGAACAAAACCAACCGCAAAACGTTATTCTAGCCTAAGGGCAGGAAGGGGAAAGGAAAGTGTTAGTGTTGCATTCGACCCGGGACGAGGGACACTCTTTTAACGGTTAGTTCGAATTAAACTGCGCCCACCTTTTTTCTCTTTTAAACTCTTAGCTTAAATTTACAGTCCGACCAGTGTGTTATGGCATACCCTGAAAGAGAATACCGCCAGCGAATATCACTAGGGCAAGGTAACAATGCCCTGACCATGCTGATTATTGTCAATCTCGTGGTATTTGTACTCCTTCAACTCATCAAAGTTTTTTTCTATTTTATTTATAGCGAAGACGGCCGTGCCATAGAGGTTTACGAAAACAACGTGCTGAAATGGTTTACCCTACCCGCGGATTTGGGTGAGCTGGCTTCAAGACCCTGGACTGTCATCACCCATATGTTTACGCATGATGGTGTTTGGCATATCCTGGGAAACACGCTTTGGCTCTGGGCTTTTGGCTATATTCTGCAGGACCTCACCGGCAATAAGAAAATATTCCCCCTTTTTATTTATGGCGGGTTAGCAGGGGCATTGGCATTTCTGGGAGCTTATAACCTCTTACCGGGTTTTGAATCCAAACTTCCCGTTTCGGTGGCCCTGGGCGCTTCTGCCGGGATCATGGCAATTGCGGTCTCAACAACGATGATTTCACCCGGTTACCGGATCTTTCCCATGCTAAACGGCGGTATACCCTTATGGGTGATCACGGTGCTTTACCTGATCGTGGACCTTGCCATGATACCTTATGATAATCCTGGAGGGCATATTGCCCACCTGGGTGGTGCAGCCATGGGTTTTTTCTTTATTGTCCTGCTCCGGCGTGGTTATGACTGGAGTGACTGGATGAACAATTTTTTTGATTGGGTGAATAACCTGTTCAACCCGGATAAACCCAAAAAAGGAAGAACGATCAAGGAAGAATTATTTTACCGCTCCGAAACAAAGCCCTATAAAAAAACACCCAATATCACGCAGCAAAGGGTAGATGACATACTGGACAAGATCAACCAGAAAGGATATCATTATCTGACCGAAGAAGAAAAAGAATTGCTGAAAAGGGCCAGTCAGGAAGACCTCTAGTCTTAGTCGCCAGCCGCTCATTAGGATCAAAAGCATTTCCCATTTCTGCCGGTTTTCCGTTTCCGGCTTAAAGATTTGTAAATTGCGACAATGGCCAGCAAATTCCGACTCTTCACCAAGCGGTTTTTTATTTACTCAAATACTATTGTCGTACTTTTTTTCCTGCTAGCCTGCATGGTCCCATTTATGAACCCCCAGAAATGGTGGTTTATTTCTTTTATGGGCCTGGCTTTTCCTTTTCTCCTGGTCATTGTGGTTTCTTTCCTGATCACCTGGCTCCTGATCAAACCCCGGTTTGCAGTGATTTCACTGCTGGCGATTGTCATAGGCCTGAAAAGCATTTTGGTGTTTTTTGCCTTTAATAAACTGGGAGCTTTCCGGTATAAGAAAGAACCCGGTACATTAAGGGTAATGAGCTGGAATGTGGCCCGTTTTATTGAAATGAAACGCAATAATAACCAGGGAAGCCAGACCCGGCTCAAGATGCTGGAACTGATCAAGCAACAGGAGGCAGATGTTCTCTGCCTCCAGGAATTCTTCCATTCATTTGACAGTACCTATTATCCCAATATTGATTATATCCGCGAAGAGTTTGGATATCCCTACTGGTTTTATTCGCATGATATTGACGGGGACAAACATTTTACGGGCAGTATTATTTTTTCCCGTTATCCCATTATCGACAGCGGGATGATCCGATATCCAAGACCTACCCTGCCAGATGCCCTGATGCATGCGGACCTGGCCTTTAATGGGGATACGGTGAGGGTGTACACCACCCATCTTCAATCCCTTCAATTCAATAAGGAAGATTACCAGCGCATCAATAAAATCAAAGAAGTGGACGACAGTATACTGACCAATTCAAGGACCATATTTTCCAAGTTGAAATGGGGCATTGCCAACAGGAGCATACAGGCAGACCTGATTGCCCAGGTTCTGGGCGACAGCCCCTTTCCCGTCATTTTCTGCGGCGACCTGAACGATGTGCCGAATTCGTATACTTATTTCACGGTAAAAGGTGAAATGCAGGATGCCTTCCTGAAAAAAGGGTTCGGGATAGGCCGGACTTTTTCTTCTCTTTCGCCTACGTTGCGGATCGATTATATTTTTGCCGACGATCATTTCAAGATCCGGCAATTCAACCGGGTTGCCCGGCGCTACTCGGACCACTATATGCTGGTATCTGATATTGCCTTAAAAAATAGCGGGGAAAACATATCTTTGATGAAATGAAACGGTCAGCACTCCATAGACTTTCCTGTTGTTGTCCCGGTTGGGGACATAAATATTAAATTTGCCGCCATTCGCAGGCATGCGTATTAATTCCCGAGAACGATCCGGTAAACTTGCTTCAAAAACAAATTTCATGTTGTTTAAACAGATGATGTATGAGCGAACTCAAGATTTATAATTCCTATAGCAGGCAAAAAGAAGTTTTTACCCCGATCACCCCGGGACATGTAGGCATGTATGTATGCGGTCCCACCGTGAGCGGGGAAAGCCACCTGGGGCATGCCCGCCCTTATATCACCTTTGATGTCATTTACCGTTACCTCCAATACCTGGGTTATAAAGTCCGGTATGTCCGCAATATTACCGATGCCGGGCATTTTGAAGAGGAAGGCAGGGAAGCCGAGGATAAGATTTCCAAAAAAGCAGTCCTGGAAAAACTGGAACCCATGGAACTGGTGCAGAAATATACCAACCTGTTTCATTGGGCCATGCAGCAATTCAATACTATTCCTCCCTCTATCGAACCGACCGCAACAGGGCATATTGTAGAACAGATTGGGATGATCGAAGACATTATCAAAGCGGGTTATGCTTATGAAGTCAATGGCTCGGTTTATTTTGACGTAAAGAAATATGCGGGTGATTACGATTATGGTAAACTCAGCGGTCGCGTTATAGAAGACCTGCTGGAAACCACCCGGGAACTGGAAGGCCAGGAAGAAAAAAGGGATAAATCGGATTTTGCACTATGGAAAAATGCCGCGCCTGAACATATCATGCGCTGGCAAAGCCCCTGGGGCATCGGGTTTCCCGGCTGGCATATTGAGTGCTCGGCAATGGCTACGAAATACCTGGGCGCCCAGTTTGATATCCATGGCGGAGGCATGGATCTTTTATTCCCGCACCACGAAAGTGAAATTGCGCAGAGTACGATCTGCAATCATAAAACACCGGTGCGCTACTGGATTCACAATAATATGATCACCATCAACGGCAGGAAGATGGGCAAGAGTTATAATAATGTGATCAAACTGACCGAACTGTTCAGCGGGGATCACCCGGTGCTGGAAAAAGCCTATCACCCGATGACCATTCGTTTTTTTATCCTGCAGACCCATTACCGCAGTACGCTTGATTTCAGCAATGAAGCGCTGCAGGCATCGGAAAAGGGTTTGAAACGTTTGTGGGAAGGTTATGAAAACCTGGGCAAATTAAAAAATATGGGCCAGGACCGGCCGGCGGCGGCAGGAGATGAAGAACTGGAGGCCAAGGTCATTCATTTGCTCGGCGAGTTTGATCATTTTATGAACGATGATTTCAGTACCGCGAAAGTGCTGGCGAATATTTTTGAACTGGTACCGGTTATCAATTCGATGAAGGATAAAACGATTCCTCTTACCGCGCTTTCAAAGGATACGTTTGATCTCCTGCAATCAAAATTCAAAACCTGGCTGGAAGATGTGCTCGGTTTAAAAAGCGTAAGCGATGCGGATAATGGCCGGCTGCAGGGAGTAATGCAATTGCTGATCGAAATCCGGAAGGAAGCTAAACAGAAAAAGGATTTTGTTACTTCGGATAAGATCCGCCAGCAGCTCGCTGCAATGGGAATTCAACTCAAGGATGAGAAAGATGGAGAGATGAGCTGGAATATTGAATGATCCTGAATCATATAATCCTTTGGACCAGGATATGTGTTATCCCGGTTTTTTTGCTCTCGTGATCTCTCTTTTTCCGGGTGGACCGGGTAGTTTCTCCACTTCAAAACCGGCGGACTTCAGG
>DASUMO010000282.1:0-2720 GCA_036277695.1 Chitinophagaceae bacterium | reverse complement strand
CCGGGGAAGGGAGACTTCATTTGTACCTGCGGTTAATGTGATGTATTTGCCAAAGGATTGCTGCTGTTCATCCCAATAGGTATATAAAACGGTCGCCGGGATGCTATCATAAAGAATCTCCCCCACCTGGATGGCTACCCTCAGGTTTACTTTCATAAAATTGTTTGGTTCTCCCGGAGGGTTTTGCCCGCCATTATTAAAGGAGCCCGCAGGGTATCCAAAACTTTCCGGGCTGTCTGTAGATTGAATGGGCAACACTTCCATCGCTACAGCCAGGAGCACAGGTTGCGGTACTATAAAGCTTACTGCCAGGGCCTTGCTAACCTGGCCGGCTTTGGCAGAACCGGTTTTGGGGGTCGCGAATTTCGCCCTGCCTGCTTCGTCAACCAGGATAAAACCGGTTACCCGGTGATTGGCGGCGGGTAGTTCCAGTTCTTCGGTCTTAAAATGGCCGTCCCAGCTAATCGCCAGTTTCTTATTGGTAAGAATGGGTTCGTTCCGTCCATTCACCACAGTAACCAGGGCAAATAGATTACTGACCGGTCCCTGTGGAAGGCCGGGAAGCTGGTCTATAGTCCATTGAACCGAATGGGATAGAACCGGGGGATTCTTAACGGGTGGCTGTTCTACATCTCTTTTACTGCAGGCTACGAGAAATAATAAATTTCCAAGGATTACTGTTCTCAGCAGATTCAAAAAATTCGGTTTCATTCTTTTTAGATTAAAGGTTTAATAATGCTAACCGCAAATTGGGCGGTTTGCAAGAGATACCCTCGGTGACCCCAAAAGGGTTGGGTAAGAAAAAGGCTGTTAACATTATTTTATAAAACCTACCCGGGAAGGCGACTTAAAAAGGGTTGACCAGGGATATTTTGGTAAGTATCGGGGTAGGCTCTAGAAACATCAACTCGTCAAACCATGGCCTTTTGCAGGTTCCCGAACGGTCAGCTAAGACCCGTTAATATGACCCCGGGGCAGGGCCCCCGGCTCAGAACGCCTCAAATCATATCAACAAAAAACCCACCTCATGTTTTTAACGTGCAGTATTGCCTAACTTTTAGGTAACTAAACCGTTTTGTTATGAGACATTATCACATTATCTCACGATTGGCCATCTATTTATTGTCGGTAGTGTTGATTGCTTTGGGGATATTCCATTTTGTATACCCACGGGACCTGCTGGTTTATGTTCCACTTTCCCTGGCCGGGGGCATTATGTGGGCCTATATAGCAGGGGGTGCATTTATCCTGGTCGGTCTTTCGTTCCTGACTAACCAGTTTGTAAAAGTTACCGGTTATATCCTGGTAGCCATGCTGATTATTTTCATTCTAACCATTCACCTACCCAATTACCAGAATGCCGGTGACAGGGATATGCGACAATTGGCTCTCATCAATATCCTAAAAGACACGGCCATTGCCGGTTTTGCCATGCATATTGCAGCCGGGGCCCATCACCAGCATTTACATTTTGAACAGAACGACTAGTGTATTGAGAATTCCTGATTGGGGTAAATGGTGAATGGTCAATGGGCAATGGTGAATGGCCGAAGCCGAAAGCAGAAAATATCAATACACCTATAAGGGCTCTACCAAATTTCAGACTTCAGACATCTGATTTCAGACTTCCGACTTCTGACTTCCGACTTCGGACTTCGGGCTTCCGACTTCAGGCTTCCATTTTTGCCGTTTTACTTTGGCTGGCTGCGGTACTATTAATCCTGTCAGCGACAAATTCCGCATCTCCCTTTATTCCAAATATCAGCAGGGATTTGCGTCCTCTCAGCCAGGGATAGCCCAGGAAATAAAGACCAGGCACGGCCGGTAGGCCATCCTTATGTTTTAGATTTCCTTCCTCATCGAAAACCGGCAATTTGAGATAGCTGAAATCACCCGAAAAGCCGGTTGACCAAATAATGGAACGGATATTATTCTCTTCAAGGTCCAGGGAAGTCAAAGGGCTGGCACAGGCCGCATTTTCATCCGGCATATCATTTTCGTCTGCTTCCGGGGGCTCTGCCCTGGTACCCGCTTTTAAGATGAATTCATCAATCATTTCCTTTACCTTTTTTGAAAATCCATCTGCAAATTTTACATGCATGGCGGCATTGGGTTGCAGGGTAATGGATTTCCCCTCTGCATTTTCTGTTTTACCCAGGATGGTGACACCTTTTTTTGCGAATGATTGAAGACTGATCGTATGCCTGCCCCCACCCGTACCCGTGATTTGCGGGGGTTTCATATTACGCATGGCAGGATCCGGAATGTCCTCGGCGCGCATGTCAAAAAATTTCATATCGATCAGCCACTCCATTATATCCCTGCCCCGGTACCGCCTGGGTACGCGTGCCACCATGCTGGTGGAGAGAAAAACTTTCCTGCCGGCATCAGCCAGGTCTTCGGCAATCTGGCATCCCGACTGGGCGCTTCCCACTACCAGCACAGCACCGGCAGGTAACTGGCCAGCATTGCGGTACTGGCTGGCATGAAGTTGTTTAACAGAAAGATCAATTTTATCAGCGAAGGGTGGGATCCTGGTCTCACTGGCATACCCTGAAGCAATTATTACATTCCTTGAAGAATAATGGCTGATGCCTTCAGGCGATGAAATAGTGACATCAAAAATATCAGCAGGCTTTTCTATAGAAAGAACCTTTGAGTTTTCTTTAACAGGAAGATCGTATTTCGCAACATACTCTTCAAAGAAAGTGTAATAATCA
>DASUMO010000281.1:0-3535 GCA_036277695.1 Chitinophagaceae bacterium | reverse complement strand
AATGCGCTGGTCAATACGGCCGGCGGAGCCTCCTGGGTTTCTTTACATCATGGCGGTGGAGTAGGAATGGGCTATAGTATCCATGCAGGTATGGTGATTGTTGCCGATGGTACCGATGATGCCGCTGCCCGCCTTGCCCGTGTATTAAGAAATGATCCTGGGATGGGAGTGATAAGACATGCCGATGCAGGCTATGAACTGGCAAAAGAAACTGCGTTGAAGAACGGGCTTGATTTTAATAATCAAATTTCTTAGCCCCTCCTTTGGAGAGGTTGGGGAGGCCGCAATGAAATACAGTTTCGATATCAATAAACGACTTTCTTAAACCTCTCCTTTGGAGGGGTTGGGGAGGCTCCTCATCAAAGCTTTATCAGCTTCCTATACTGTTTCAAAGGTATTATCGCTATTCAGGAATTTATCCATCAAGTATGTCCTTTCCTGCAAAAGTCACAATCTTATATTTGCTTAAACCAATTCTATGTACCTGCATATTGTTTTGATAATAGCCTTCCTGCTAAATTATCCAGGTCAAATGATGGCTCAAAATGACAAAGCGGTTCAAAAACCCCTGCGTATTGGGATCATCGGCCTGGTGCATACACATGTACACTGGATACTGGGCCGGGAAAATAAAGGCGATATAGAAATCGTGGGTATCGCGGAACCCAACCGGCAATTGGCTGAAGCTTATTCAAAGCAACATGGTTATAAAATGAGCCTGGTGTTTGGATCAATGGAAGAGATGATTGAGAAAACAAAACCGGAAGCGGTGCTTGCTTTCTATACCATTTACCATCATTTGAAAGTGGTGGAATATTGCGCCCCCCGGGGCATTCATGTAATGGTGGAAAAACCGCTGGCCGTCAATATGGAACATGCGGCAAAAATGCTGGCCCTGGCCAAGCAACATAAAATTCATTTGCTGACCAATTACGAAACCAGTTGGTATGGGAGTACTGAAAAAGCCTGGCAAATCATTAATGAAAGGAAAACAATCGGCGATATCCGGAAAATTATTTTTTATACCGGTCATCCCGGACCGGTGGAAATTGGCTGTAATAAAGAATTCCTGGACTGGCTGACTGATCCCGTATTAAATGGGGGCGGGGCCCTGACTGATTTTGGTTGTTATGGGGCCAATATCGCCACCTGGCTGATGAATGGAGAAGTCCCGGAAACTGTCACCGCTATAACCCAACAGATAAAGCCAGATCTCTACCCGAAAGTGGAAGATGAAGCTACGATTGTTCTTGGCTATAAAAAAACACAAGTCATTATCCAGGCATCCTGGAACTGGCCCTATAACCGCAAAGAGATGGAAGTATATGGCAGAACAGGTTTCGTTTTTTGCAGGGACGGGAAAAATATGCAGGTAAAAGAAACGGGAAAAAAAGAAGCCCAAACAATGATAGCGGATGTTTTACCGGCAGACAGGTATGACCCTTTCGTCTATTTTGCCAATGTAATAAGCGGAAAAATCAAAATGAATACCTATGATCTATCCGCACCGGCGAATAATGAAATTGTCATGAAGATATTGGAGGCGGCAAAGCATGCTGCCCAATCGGGAGAGACGGTTAACTGGAAAAAATTTTTCAAAGTGAAGGACTAACCTCAATTGCCCACACTCCATAAAGTCCAGTCTTCACCGTTTTTCCCCGCAAAACCGGGCTGTCAAGGTAATTGAACTGGTAACCGGGTGTATCTTTCAGTTCTTTATACAAATATTCTGAAATGATAAGGGTTTGCTGGTACTGGTTGCATAAAGCCACCATGCGGGCGGTTGTATTCAATACATCCCCAGAAAATACAATGTCTTTTTTTACAGATCCGATCAGGCCAGCTGTTACAATACCGGAATGAATAGCGGCCTTGAAAGAAGGGATCACTCCAAAATTTTCCATGAAAAAGTCTGCTTTCTCCTTCACGGTCTCCCGGATAGCTTTGAAGCATTGCAGGCAATTCGCATTGTTTAATCCCTGCTCTTTTTCCCAGGAAATGACAATCTCGTCTCCAACGTATTGGTATATTTCCCCGTGATTATTTATTATCACTTCATTGGCCAGCTGGTAGAAATAGCGAAGCATCCGGAAATAAACTTCGTCCCCTATTTTTTCGGCAATGCTGGTTGAAGCTTTCAAATCTAGAAACATAAAGATCCTTTCTTCCTTTCCCGGTGAATAATAACCACCTAATAACAACTTCCTCAATATGCCCGAACCATATTTTTCACTGACATCCAGCAGGAACATGGTCAGCAGGACAATAATATACCAGTTGATCATCAGCCTTAACACCCTCAGGCTAAAAATATCCGCGTAAAACCTTTGAAAAAAACTTGGCTTATCCGGGTCAATTAAAGCGCCGATTATACCTACCAGCAAAATGCAAATGCCGACAAAAAGGATATAGATGGAGGAATGGATCAGTAACTTTTGCTTATAGGTCTTTCCCTTCAGCCTGCCGCGCTGGTAAAACACGATAAAAGAACCGCCCAGAAAACCTCCGACCAGGGGACCCGCAGCTGTTATGAGCAAATGCCCAAATAAATTATTCCCGAAAATAAAATAGAAAAAATATTCCCGGTTGACGGGGTCATAGTTCACGGCGTTATTCAATTCCAGCAAAATTCCGGCTATGATCCATAAAACAGTGATGGCGATTACCTGCCGGATTTTATAGAGTAAGGCCGGTTTCAGCTTCATTCTCTGAATATAGATAAGAGTATTGATTTAAAAAAGTCAGCCGGGTGCACCTCCTGGCAGGAATTGCCGGTTAAAAAGCAGAAACAGTAGGCGAGATTCTCATTGGGCGATCAAACGGGAAACTGGCTTCAGCTAAAGAGATTTGTGGAAGAACAAAAAAAGAAATACTTTAACAGCCTCCTGAAGCAGTTTATGGACTCTGTTTTCATTGGCCGGCTGAGTAGAGATTCCCGGAACGGGACTAGTGTTTATGGTCCGCCCGTCAAAATCACTTTTTAATTACTCAGGATCTGCTTTCCTTTACAGTTGTAGTAATTAATATCTAAAATTCTCATATGCCACAGGATAGAAAAGAATTTCTCCGGCAATTCGGTACCGGCTTATGCATGGCCGGATTACCCTTGGGGTCATTGGCGGAACCTGCGGAGAAATCTACGGTTGACCCTACTGATTTTGAACAAGGAATGGATGACGATGAAAAATACTGGAATCGTATTGCCCGTAAATACTACCATGTCTCCAATGATTATACCAACCTGGAGAATGGTTATTATGGCATCCAACCAAAACCCGTTTTGGAAGCATTCCAGGAAAACATTGCGCTGGCTAATCTGGAAGGAGCCCGGTTTGCAAGAAAAGTCTACCCGGGCAAGGCAGCAGCGATCAAAAATGAGCTGGCAGCTTTCCTGGAGGTTTCGGACGAAGAGATCATTATTACGCGTAACGCTACGGAGGCATTGAACATTGCCATACAGGGATATCCATTCAAAGCCGGTGACGAAGTGCTGATCAGCCAGCTTGATTATTTCAGTATGATCGAAACCTTCAGG
>DASUMO010000280.1:0-3982 GCA_036277695.1 Chitinophagaceae bacterium | reverse complement strand
ACGACTACAGGGAGGAAAATCCCCTATAAAACGCGGATTTCCCCTTGCCCCTAATACCAGCAAGTCGCATTTTTGGAGTACCAGTCCTACCGCATATTGACCGGTAACTTATGCCATGCATTTTGAGGCCAACCACGTCTATCATGTTTATAACAGAGGGAATGATAAATCACCTATTTTTTTTAATGAGAAGAATTACCTTTTTATCATTGAAAAAATAAGAAAGGAATGGCAAATGCTTTGCGATGTTCTTTGTTATTGTCTTATGCCGAATCATTTCCATTTTATGCTTTTTGTAAAGCCGGAGGCTTGCGAAAAACTCGTCCCTGGAGACCAGCCCTCACACCTGCAAAAACTTTCCAAAAAAATCGGGAATACATTAAGCTCTTATACAAGGGCGATCCATAAACAAAATAATACAAGAGGCAACCTGTTTCAAAAAAAGACAAAAGCAAAATGCCTGACGGACATCCCTTTTGAAAATAACAGGTTTAGGGTGACGGATTATTTGATTCAGTGCATTAATTATATTCATTTAAATCCACTAAAGGCTGGCCTGGTAAATTGCCTGGCTGACTGGCCCTTTTCGTCCTGGCCGGAATACTACTATAACAAGGAAGGCGGCTTATGCAACAAACAAAGAATGTTCGCAATACTCGGCGTTAATGAGATTATGCCTGGTCCAAATGAAAATTTCCTTTTCAATTCAGCTATCCTGAAGGATATTTGGTAGGCGCCTGGCCGCTGTAGTCGTCAGGCCGCTTATAGCGGCCAACGACTACAACCGGGAGATGATAAAATCCCCTATCCTTCTCCCCTGTTCTCCTCCATTCTCAATGGCATCGCGAAAATGGATACCGCCATAAAGGCGGCTGATACGGGCCTCAGCGGCGGCGGCACGAAAAGAAGAAAACCGCCTTGGGGGCAGCCCGATATATGTTTCAACAGTATCTGTAAAAGAAAAATTGTCGCCAATAAATGCTGTCAATACCTCGGCTACTGCTGTTGAAATAACACTGTGCCCGCTGCTGTATTCAGGAAACGGGGGTGTTTGTAATAGCGGTTTCCATTTAGAATCTATATAACGGTTAATGACTGTTTCAGGCCGCACCCTGTTGCTCCTGTATTTTTCATCCCAGCAGCTGGCAAAAGCATCGTGCAGGGTCAGGGCAGTAAGCGTATGCAATAACAAAGTTTTATTAAAATCCAGTCCCGCTTGCTCTGCAGCGATTCCCACAATACCCATCCAATGTCCTCCCGGTGAGATTTTTTTTAACCCAATACTCATATGTCCCTGGAACTGCACAGCGAATGGATTACAGTCCCAGAAATTAGCGATCAATTTTTGCTCTTCGCTGAGCTCTTTGCAAGTATTATAGATTTCTTCAGCCATGCGCATAAAACCGGATTCCCGGTTTATATCAAAAGGCTGTGGCCGCATGGGTATGAATTGCTGAACAGAGTCAAGGAAAAAAGTCCGGATGGTCCGCCAGTGAGGCTCCACCGCAGCCATATATTCCGGGGCAGTGGGCCGCCAGCAACTATCTGCTGACAAAGGTTTATACCTGGCAAGGGTGCTAAGTTCGAAATAGCCATCCCTTTTGGCAAATTGAACCAACTGTTGAACAATCCCTTTTGCAAAGAGCAGGGAAGACTGAATAACTGGCTTCGGGATCTTTTCCTTCACTTTACTGATCAGTTGCTCCTGTTTCATTTCGAGCAAGTAGCCGGAAGGAATAATCGTTTTTCCCGCCTCTAAAATCCCGTACAAAACTGCCAGTTCCTTATTAACGGGCTCGCTGGTATTTCCCGGTTGAATAACCGGATATTGTTTTATTGCTTTTTGAACAGGCTTTGTATTCTTATCGAGCTGGCTTAAGATCTCATATCCTGCCAACAGGGAATAAGCATAAAACCTTGCCGCAGCGGGAGGATTTACCACATCGTGATACATCACCTCCGTTAAATCCCAGACTTTTTGGGCAATTAATGAGGATGTCTTTCCCCCGGAAAATTCCTGGCCAACCAAGTGGTTACTGAGGAATAATAATATCCAGACCAGTTTATTCATTGATTGATAATATAGTCTAACCACCCGGCATTGTTGATTCCTATAAGCAAATGCCTTTTTGAACCGGCGTTAATCAGCATTGCATCTTTTACATCTCCTGCCACCAGTAAGCCTGTTTCTTCATAGCCAACATAACGGAAATTACCTTTGCCATCATTGATAAGGGTCGTTCCGAAATTCGCATCCATTTTTCCCATCTTCAGGCGGGTATATTCGTTATTTCCCAGCAACAACAGATCCTGGTGTCCATCATGGTTCCAGTCTTCTACCACAATCTTGTATACGGGTGAAAACTGGGCCTGGACCGGTAAAGACCGTGGGATAAAAATACCGTTGTCATTCTCAAATAAAGTTGTCGCCAGGTGTGTTGCCTCTACTTTCTCAGCATCTTTAAGTTCCTCGGCCGTAAAAATATCCGCCATCGTTGCATCCGCATAACTTTTATAGCTGGTGAATTTCTTTCTCAGGGGATACATCTGGTCCAACAATTCATCGCGAGAAACGTAAGGATAGGAAACCCCATTGATATAATAACAGAGGAAGGGGTCTATTGAACCGTTCTGATCAAAATCCTTCCAAATCATCGTTACCGGTTCATTTTTGCTGGCCTGGAGTTGGGAATTCAAACCCCAGTTTCCAGCAACAAGGTCCATGTCTCCGTCCCCGTCCATATCAAAAAATTCAAACACATTCCACCAGCCCTTATACTCATTCAACCCGGCGTCATGGGGCTGAAGGCTGCTGCCATTATTTATCATGACCCGGGGTGACATCCATTCACCAGCAACCACCAGGTCTGGGCGCTGATCTTTATTTAAATCGATCCAGGCACCATCCGTGATCCTGCCCGGTTTCGATAAACCCGGCAGCCAGGATTCGGCCACATCGGTAAAACGGCCCCGGCCGTCATTGAGGAGCAGGTAACTGGCAGCCATTTGAGGATAAGCACCCGGCCTTACTCTTCCCCCGACGAATAAATCCAAATCGGAATCACCATCAATATCCGCAGCTGCCACACAGGATTTACTACCCGTCATAATAGGAAGGGCATTTGCAGAAAGATGAAAAGACCCTTTTCCATCGTTTAGGAATAAGCGATCCTGCAGGCGTTTATCATTTGGTTGATAATCTGCATAACCTCCACTTACAGCATATATATCCTGGTCTCCATCCTGGTCGGCATCGAAAAAAACCAGGTCTGTTGTGGTAGCCAAACTATCGGCCAGGAAATCACTATTGTTTTGCTGTAAAAATTTGCCCCCTGCCTGTTGAAGGTATAATACTGATGATTGTCCCTGCGAACTCCCAATGAAAATATCTTCTTTCCCATCAGCATCCAGGTCGGCAGCCAGGAAACGCGGGCCACAGGCAGACAACATCACCGGCATCAGGGGTTGCCGTTTAAAATCATTGTATTCCAGTTGAAGATGGGTGTAGTCAATTGCTGCTTTCTGAAAACTGAAAAGTTTTTTTCCTGTCCCCCTAAACGGTTGCACATAAGGACGGGCGTTTGTTTCTTCAAGGACAACTCTTTGTCCTGCATTAACTGCATAAACAATTTCGGAAAGCCCGTCCGGCCAAATCACTCTTAAGGAATCTACCATGACATTATCTCCTAATCCAAAATGGAGGATTTCACTGACGGAAGATTGGTATCCCCGGGTGGGCATTTGTTCAATGAACTGTTGTTTACCGCCAGCGTAACAATAGAGTTTTGCTCCCAGACCAAACCGGTTCTTCCGGTTTCCCTTCAACTGCACCTGTAAAAAGTGCTGACCGCTTGTTTCATTCCTGTAAACACCGGCTTCTTCATTCATATTATTTATTACCAGGTCAAGGTCTCCGTCCCTGTCCAGGTCGGCATAGGCGGCCCCATGTGATAAACCCGGTTGGTTTAGTCCCCATACTGTC
>DASUMO010000279.1:0-10835 GCA_036277695.1 Chitinophagaceae bacterium | reverse complement strand
TCTGTCCAGCAGGGAGAGTCGGTTTTTACTGCTGTATTAAAAATAAACCTGGCTAGCCATGTCTAAAATAAAATGTATCGTAATTGAAGATGAGCCCCTGGCCGCGAAAGTGCTGGTTGATTATATTTCACAGGTCCCTTTCCTGGAACTGCAAGGAACTTTCAAAGACGCAATCCTTGCAACTGATTTCCTGCGGGATCATCAACCTGATCTTATTTTCCTGGATATCCACCTGCCCAAGTTAAAAGGCATGGCATTTCTAAAAACCCTTAGTCATCCACCCGCGGTGATTATCACAACTGCTTATCACCAGTATGCCGTAGAAGGATTTAACCTGAATGTGACCGATTACCTGCTAAAGCCATTTGAATTTGAACGGTTCTTAATAGCCGTAACCAAGGTAAAGACAGCGCAAAAGGACAAACAGCTAACCAAAGAAGGGGAAGAAGTAAAAGAACATTTGTTCCTGAACGTGCAAAAAAAGAAGGTGAAGATCTTATTCTCCGAGATACTGTATGTGGAAAGCCAGCGGGAATACATAAAGATCGTTACGACGAAGAAAGAATTCATTTCTAAAATGAGTACGCATGAAATAGAAGCGTTATTGCCCGTCCATCTTTTCAAGCGTATTCATCGTTCCTTTATCGTATCTGTCAGCAAGATTGATTCCTATACTGCCGAGGCGATCGAAGTGAATGGAATATCCCTGCCTGTTGGCAGGGGTTACCGGGATAGTATTGAAAACCTCTGAATTTTTATGTCAGGGTAGCCTCGTTCTCGTTTCACGAACCGTTCCCATAAAAAGTATAAATTAATTTTTTAGATTTGGTTACCGGTAAGACCGGGTGGTCAGCTTGATAAATACCAAAAATGGCTTATCCAATTGAAATAATTCTTAGTCGTCAGCTTGCCGATAGCCTCGCTCTGCCCATCTTTATAACTGATGTAACGGGGAACCTCCTGTTCTATAATGAACCTGCCGAGGACATACTGGGAAAACGCTACGAAGACACGGCCGAAATGTCCGTTGACCAATGGTCTACTGCATTTAAGAACAAGGATGAAAAAGGGAATCCCCTGCCGCCCGAAGAACTTCCCTTAGTAATGACCCTCAATGATCGTTTGCCCCACCATAAAACATTTTGGATAGAAAACCTGATGGGCAAGGCAGAAAGGATTTCGGTTACATCCTATCCGATAATTGGCCGGGCAGGCAATTTTTTTGGAGCCGTTGCCATTTTCTGGCGAACACCTGTGGAATGAAAATAACTTTGCGGGGCGTCCGTGGTTCCATACCCACTACCAGCCCGGCCACAAAAGAGTATGGAGGCGATACATCCTGCGTTGAAGTGGAGGCTGATGGCTGCCTGCTGGTGCTGGATGCGGGCAGCGGCATTCAAAATCTCAACCTCGCGGGTAAAATAAAAAATAACCGGGTTGATATTCTATTGACCCATTTGCATATGGACCATATACAGGGTCTCGGATTTTTTAAGCCTCTTTTTAGTGTGGACACAGAAGTGCATATCTGGGGACCTGCCAGCGCGACGCAAAGCCTGCGTGTCAGGCTGGGACGTTATTTTTCTCCGCCTCTTTTCCCGGTTTATTTTCGTAACCTAAGCTGCAAACTTGTACTTCATGAAATAGAAAAAAGCAGCTTTAGCATAGGTCCTTTTACTATACAGTCTTGTTTCGTTACACACCCCGGGCCCACTGTTGGTTTTCGGATCAGGGAGGGGGAGAAGGTGTTTACTTATATTCCCGATCACGAACCAGCTTTAGGTCGCAATGGAATGTTGAAAGATTTAAGGTGGTTATCGGGCAGCGATTTGGCCCTGGAAGCTGATTTATTGTTGCACGATGCGCAATACACGATGGAAGAATACCGCGACAGGATGGGTTGGGGCCATAGTGCCATGGAAGATACCCTGCAATTTGCCTCCCTGACCCGTGTAAAGCAGCTTTTGCTGACCCATCATGATCCCATGCACTCCGATGCCCAGTTGCATACCATATATGACGAACTAAAAGAAAAGTTCCCTACTGCATTTCCGTTTGAAATGGCTGTTGAAGGAGAGGAGTTTGAACTATAGCCTGTTATTATTTTAATTCCTCATTTCCGTTTTAGGTGCATTTCCATTTTGCCCGGTCAGTCTTTGAGTGGTGGTTTATTGGGACGCCAAGAGCGCCGAGTAGTGCAGAGGGCGCAAAGTGAGCTGGAATCTCTGCGGACTTTGCGGCTTCTTTGCGTGCATTGCGTCCTGTTCTCTTCAGGTGGAAATTTTATGGACGCCGAGAGCACCGAGTAGCACGGAGGACGCCAAATGCGGGTAGTGGTCATTTCTACTTACTTTAATCTATTCCTGACTTCTTCCACGATGAATTTGATAGCGCTGGGTGGAAAGGGTGAAACACAACTGACATTGATTTCGCAGAGTTCATATTTTCCTGCTGAGGTCTTGCTTTGAATATCGTTGATAAAAAAATCGGCGTCCCAGATAACCGGCAACCTGGACCTTTCAATATTTAATATTTCCTGTAGCTGCGGTACCCAGTTATTTTCCATTCTATCTTTCAGGTCCCTAAATAAACCACAGTTCTCAGTAAAATAATAGCGACTGCCGGGCGGCACCCAGTCATTATTTCCGGATTCGTAAAGGGCATTGATTTCCTGGTAACCAAAACCCGCCACTTTGCTGCCTGATAAATAACATCTCACCATTCCGTTGATAATATTTTTATTCCAGGCCTGGTCTATCAGCAAGCCATCCTGGTAAAAAAAGGGTTGAAATTCAGTAAGGAAATCATCCCATGATAATAGTTTTTCCTGGTTGCCGGTTGTGGCATGTATGACGGATACTTCATTGTCCCTTGAGCCCAGCTTTATTTTGAAAACCCCGTTCCCGCCATTACCCCGGTATTGTTTTAAGACTCTTGTGCCTGAAGTGCGCAGGGAACCGGGGAAGCGGTTGGTAAAATCTGTAAAGTCCTCGTATTTTTTTACATCACTGCTCCAGTCCATTTCTTTTGTGCTGTATAAAACTTCTTTTGTGCCCATTTTCAGGATAATGTCCGGGTGTGCAGTAACATAACAACCTTTGTTTGAAATCTTGGTTAATAAGGAATCAAGTTTTTTTCTGTCTCTACCCTGTTCAATGGGATTTACCCACACCAGGACAGCATCCGAGTGGGGGAGCTCATTTTCCAGCCTGTGGTCAGTATCATCGCTATATAAAACCGATTTAACGTCAATTCCTCCTGAAGTAAATGCGGCAGCCAGGTCCTTGTATTTGGGTTCCGTTAATGCATTCCGGCCCGAATTTTCATCACCATAAACCAGGAAGGCTACTTGAAGGGGTGTCATGATCCGGTTTCATTTTTAACAGTGAAAGTAAAACCGTATTCGAAGTTAACTCATAATCTTTATCAGGTTATTTTACCGTTCAGCATTGATTTGTACTGCGAGCTGCTTTACCAGTAAGCAACTCATAGATCCCGGAAACCAGTTGCCCCGCTAATCATCTGAACCAAATAAGTACAATAATACTATTGCGGCTTTTTTAATAAGTGGCCATGTTTGCATAAGCAATGAACCAAACTCCTATTAAAATTTAAATCATGAAGACAACACTGATGCTTGCCGCGGCGGCCCTGGCATTCATGGCTTTCGGCCTGAACGATATGTTAACCGGCAGATGGGAAACCAGGCCTTCCCTGAAAGGAAATATTACCGGTATTGTTTTTAAACCGGATCATACCTATGAAGGCTATATCAATAAGAAACCATTTGTAAGCGGGAGGTACATACTTAAAGATAGCCTGATAACAATAAAAG
The DNA here is from genome assembly GCA_036277695.1 of Chitinophagaceae bacterium. GTDB lineage: Bacteria > Bacteroidota > Bacteroidia > Chitinophagales > Chitinophagaceae > CADEDV01. Next base: position 7,000 of record DASUMO010000279.1, on the reverse strand, counting down.
AATATGGCTGCGAGGACAAAACCGGGATCTATAAACTGGTTCTTTTTCACCATTCGGATTCCCTGCGATTCCAGGCTGTGAATGATAGTTGCACTCCAAGAAGGGAAGGAATGACCCGCTTGGTTTTCGGAAGGGTTAAATAATCCCGGGGACTAAATTGAAAAATAGAGCCATGAAAAAGTACATGATACTGATACTATCAGCTATAACCCTTTTTTTCGCGAGGGCCACTGTTTTGGAAGCACCCACCAGCAAGGAAGAGCTGGGTAAACTATTATTTTTTGATCCCATTCTTTCCAAAGACAAGACGATTAGTTGTGCCAGTTGCCACAAGCCCGAATATGCATTTGCCGATTCATCAGCAACAAGTTTGGGAGTTGGGGGCGCCAGGGGCCTGAGGAATACACCGTCATCTATGAATATGTTGCTGCAGCGGAATTTCTTTTGGGATGGACGTGCCGCAAGCCTGGAGGAACAGGCCCTGGGTCCTATTGAAAACCCCGCAGAAATGAATTTATCCCTGGACAAGGCCTTGCTGCGATTGCGGAAGAGCAAGGCCTATAGCAGTTATTTCAGGAAAATATTCGGCAGTGAACCCACCCGGGCCAATCTTGCGGAAGCCATTGCTGCTTTTGAACGCACGCTCGAAACCAGCGACAGCCCATTCGATTACTGGAAATTCTATGATGATTCAAATGCCGTGGATAATGCGGTGAAGCGGGGCTTTATCTTATTTAACGAAAAAGGTCAATGTATAAAGTGTCATTTCGGGGCGAATTTTACATTGAGTGAATTCCGGAATATCGGTTTGTTCAATGGCCGGGATCTGAACGATAGCGGCCGGGCATCCATTACTGGTAAAATAGAAGATCTTGGAAAGTTTAAAACGCCCGGGCTTCGCAACGTGGCCCTTACGGCCCCTTATATGCACAATGGCATGTTCGGGTCGCTGAGTGAAGTGATTGAATTTTATAATGATCCCAATAAGATCGTTCCGAATGCTATGAACAGGGATAGCATAATGGCCAGGCCGCTGGGATTAACTGTTGATGAGAAAAAAGATCTAGAATCCTTTCTTTTATCGCTGACGGATAAAAGATTTTCAAAAGCAGAAAAGATAAATGTGGCCGAGTGATTTTCTCCTTTTATATGAATGCTTATTTTGAGTATTTTTAATTTCATGCGGGCAATAGTGATCCTATTTTATTGCTTACTTTTTTCCTGCTCTCCCAACAGGATGATCGAGACCAGCCTCTACTTTGGCCAGTCAAAGCCGGGTGGAGGCATGGTAACGGAATCAGAGTGGAGGAGCTTTAAAGAGAATTATATCGCCAAAGTATTTAAGGAGGGCAGCACGGTTTACAATGTTTCAGGCAACTGGTTAGATCCCACGACAAAAAAATTGATCACTGAGCCGACATTTATCGTTACGTATTATTATAAAAAATCCCTCTCCCTGTCAAAACAGATCGACAGCCTGAAATACTGGTATATTAAATTATTTGAACAACAGTCGGTGCTGCGCGTGGATAAAAAGGCCAGGGCTTTTTTTTAAATTAACACCAGCTTACCCGGCCATATTCAGTAATTCAATACTGTTGTTCACATTATATTTCTGGAAAAGCTTGCTTTTAATATTCCGCACCGTATGATGGCTGATATGAAGTGAACCCGCGATCTCCTTGGTGCTTAATCCCTGCCTGATCAGCGTTACCAGTTCCTGTTCTCTTTTTGAAAGCAGCGTGCGCCGGGAAGCTGGCCTGAATTCTTCTATTTTCCTTGACTGATTTGATTGCCTGAACAATTCTATTTTGACCCCAGTAAATGGCCGCTCCGTTATATCCTGGAACAAAGAATAATATAAATTGCCCGAACCGGGCAGGTAAAGGGAAGCTTTCTCATCATGCAGGTGCATGTATTGCCCGTTTGCTTTTCGTAGTCGATAAGTAAAGATAGCCCGGTGAATTGGGTGTTCATCGGGTGGAGTTTTCTCCAGGAAATCGTGCAGGTAGGCAAAGCAATCATAAAGATCCTGCTGGTCGTCCTCATGTATATGGGTGAAATATTTCTCCATGCGGCTGTTATTGATCAAATACTGGTGGCTGTACCCAAATACAAAAGGACAGCTTTGACTTATATAATAAAGTTCCGGGTGCATAATGGGACAGGTCATAATGCCCCAATGCGGAAAAAGCAACTGCGTCCTGTCAAATAGACCCATCACTTCTTCCCGTTTTTCTGTACCTGCCAGCGTAACGTATTTTTCAATATAATTTGTCAATTTACTGGCCGTACGCTCCAGCACTGCTTTTTGAACCATCGTTTAAGGTTTTAGCGATAAGGAAATTGCATGCACAAATCTCTGCGGTGACGCTTCTGCCACCAATCCCCGAAAGCGGTGATTATACAATCGTTAGTAATTAACATCTTAAGCGGACCGGTAAGCCTATTTAAGAAGCTGGTAAATCGTGATCAGGATAATGATTCCCAACAACGAAGTATAGACCGGCTTGTTATATTTTGCCAGCCAGTTGGGCAGGTAGATATCGAAATTATCCTTTGTTGAGTTGGAGTATTTACGGGCGATAACAGTCAGTGGGCAAAAGAATTTAAAAACAAGCAGGAGAATACCTTCTATCAAAAACAACCCATAGCCGATCCAGAGCCATTTGTCGATCTTATTAACGATAACGGCATAGAGCATATAAAAAATGACCACATTGAAAAATATCCATACAAGGGTGTGGATGGATTTAATGATTATCAGTTTGCTTTCTTTTCGCATCCTGCAGCAATTTGAAATTGTCCAGCTTTGTTAACCTGTATACGTTGAGATTGTTATTCTGAAGGTAATTTAAGTTTGAGATAATCTCCAACCAGGAGGGCGGCCGGAAAAAACACTTCTTCCTCTTCACCTGCGTGTTGATGCAGCTCTTTTTCAAATTCAGCTATTTCAGGATGTTTCTCTTGAAAACCCATTTGAACCAGTTCGGAGAGATAAGCTTTGATTAGCTGGTGTTCGGCAACCATATGGGCCAGGTTTGATTTAAACTGATCGATCAGGCGGATCAGTTCTTTACTTTCATCAGGTAATTTTCCATTTGCCAGTAAAGGGAGAACGCCCAATGCGGGTAAAACATAATCTTCTTCCTCCTTGAAGTGATGTGCTACCAGTTCTTGAAGCCTTATTGCCAGTTTGCCCGTACTATCGCCGAATAAGGCAATCACTGAGAGTTTATTCAGCAACGTATCATGCTGCTGTTGTATGGAAGAGGGCACCAGGGGTTTGCCGGGATAGGAAAAAGAAACAGTTTCTTCTTTGTTCCGGCATTGCTGCAGCATCAGGCCGGTAACTAATATTAAATATAAATTTTTCATGGACGACCAGCCTGTTCCTCTACAGGAATAGACAACTTTATGTTGAAATAATCATATAAAACCTGTTCTGCCTCCGCTTCATTCTCCAGTTGCCTTTCAGTAATCTTGGCGTGGGTGGTTATTTTAAAGGTATTTCCCGTTAATGTCAGTCTGCCTTCATCAGTAGGCAGGGAACAAACCCTTTTTTGTGTGAAATGGGATGCCGGGTTTGTCTGGTGATATTCACACATTTCATAAAATTCCGGCAGCTGTCTTTCTTTTTCCGAGAATAAATATTCGGGGATAAAACTTCCTTCAGCATTTTTCTTTTTAACTACCAGGTATGTATCGTCGAAGGTTTCTATCCTGAATACTCCCCTGGGATCGGCAAGATCGCTATTGAGTTCAATTTTTAAGGGATGAAAGGCAAATTCGCCAAAACCGACATCCACAAGATAGTTGTCAGCCCCGATGGCTGCTATGATCGCCAGGTGGTCAAATTCGGGGCCATAGCCTTTATCCTTGTCATAGACCCTTGCGGAAACCATCTTAACTGAATAGCCAAGCCCTTTCAATAACTGGTAAAACAAGCCATTCAGTTCATAACAAAAGCCACCCCTGTTTTGCAATACGACTTTTGTATATGTATTGGTCAGGTCTAATTTGATTTTATGGTGGATGTCCAGGTTTTCAAATGGTACACTCAGTAAATGCGCTTTTTGAAGTTTGAAAAGCAGTTCAGGGGTAGGAGTGGTTTCCCCCTTATAACCGATGCGTTCCAGGTAGAGTTTTGTATCCATATGGTTCATGTGAGCGGGAGTTCTGAGTATTCATTCTAGAAACTACCCCGAGTATTTTTGACTACTGTCTTTATTTATTTCGTTGCCGGTTCTACAATTTTCCAGTAGGAATCCTTTCGGACAACTTTACCATTCCGAAACTCCCAATGGTCTGTACCTCTCACTTTCACACTAAGCTGTGAGGTAGTTGTTCCGGTCAGTGTCCATTCTGACACTCCCCTGTTGCCATCGGCCGAAATCCAGTGCAGGTCTTCACCATAGTGAACATCAGGAATTCCCTTAAAGCGGCTTGCCAATGCTTCTCTTACCCTGGCTTTACCTATAAAGCGTTGTCCCCAGGATTCAGGTCCCCTGGGAAAATCAAGTGAACAATCCTCGGAGAAGAATTCCATGATCGCATCAAGGTCATGCCGGTTGAATGCCTCAAGGATCTGCTTTAATGTTTCTTCTGTGACTTTCATTTCTTGTGTGTTAGTTTGAACGGTCAATGTTGGGTCAGTCTTCTTGTTGTTACAACCAACAATTCCTGTTAGTGAACTTAATAGACCAATAATTAAAATTTGTTTTGTCATTGTAAATATTATTACTACCTGGTTGGGAGAAATATTTCGATTGAATTAAAGCTCTTGTATCGTTTCTCCGCACCTCTGTGATTCAAAGTACATGATAAGGTCAGCAATTTTGAACTACAAAGACAGGGGCAAAAAGGGGCACTGGTCAGCAACCCACCTCCCCATGTACTTTTATCATCTTTTTCACACCGCTCTTCTCCATTTCCAGTGTTCCCGAATAAATGGACAATTCATCACCGGTCTTGCCCGTTTCCTTTGTACGCAATGTAACAGTATATCCATCCTTGCTGAATACTTCCTCATAGCCCCCATCCGGCAGGTCGCGCCGGCTTTGGCGATCCAGGTAGACTAATTTACCATGCACCTGCATAATACCCAGGCCATCCAGATTCGTGATAAAAAGATACTGGCGGCTGCTTACCGGTAAGCTATCATAAATATAAAGCCCCGTACAACCGGTCAGTGTATCGGGAAGTTTTGTAAATACCTGCAGGTTCAGGGCCATATGAGCCAGCACTTTTTCCGCCACCGTTCCATCCGCCACCTTTTGTTTAATGGGTACCGCGCTGTCTTTTACTACAGCGGACGGGTCTTGGCTGTTATTACAGGCAAAAAGAATAAGAAGAATAAAAAAGGGCAGTTGCGATTTCATTAGCCTAAATTAGGAAAATCACCCAAGCAACATTTTATTTTTCCGATACTACCGGCAATTGCCTGCTATATAAATTTTGTTCCAGTGTATCCAGCATGAAAGACGCAAGATTATTCCTGCTGATCGTCAACCGGGGCGGGGGCTGGTTATGAAAACTGACCAGCACTTGTTTTTTGTTCTTGAAATGAGTAAGACCTGCCGCACGAATGCCGGTCCAGTCCAGTGAAGATTGTTGAACTAAATTTTCCTGCCGCTCATGATCAGCGTAAGGATAGCGGATATTACTGTTTTCGATAAACCAGCGGAACCAGCCGGGAATATCCTGCCTGGTTTCGGCAACGCCCCAGGCGGAAATAAAAATAATACGGTTTATACCTTGTTGGGGAGCCAGTTCAATAAGATATTGCATCACGGTAGAAAGGAAATTTACCGGTGTTCGCAGCCTGGCCCAGGGCCAGTCGCTGGTTCGGGATATATTCAATGCTGACAGGATGGCTTCACAGCCTTGCATGGCTTTCTGTAAACAATCTTTATCCAGGGGAGACCCGGTAAATAAACGAAGTTCGTGGTGCCTGGTTGTCATTTTAGCGGGATCCCTTACCAATGCATGCACGCAATGACTCCTGGCCAATGCTTGTTCCATCAGTTTACGGCCGGTTCGACCGGTGGCGCCTAAAAGCAGTATCCTCATGCATCAATAAAAAAAGTGATGGCCTGGTTAGCGGTTCTGCTGCAAAGATACCGGCTAACAGCCATCACTAACCCTAATGCTGCTTGACAGCTTTTTTATAATACCGGTTTGACCCGGTTGTAAAAGAATTGTTTACCCGGGTTGTTCACAATCGATATGACGATGACGAACCAGGTAAGTTCCAGGAATAATAAGATGTTTTTCATGATTAGTTTTTTACCAGCTTGTAGATTTAAAATAAGTAGCGACTGCATTTTTATCGCGGCTGAAACGGATCACCAGCCAGGTCTTATCCTGCGCATCGGTTTCCATGGACCAGTAATAAGTGGTGGGTCTTAACTCTTCTGCTCTTGCCTTTCGATCGGTATTCTGCCTGGGCGTACAGGAATAAAATACCCGGAAATTTCCTTTGGCCGGTGTCAGGGTAAAGGAATTCTCAGCGTCATTGAAACTTACGGCGCCTTTGAAATAGGAAAAGGCTTCCGTGGAGCAATTCCCTTTATGATTTTTAACAGCCAGGTAAAATTCCGCATCCCCGTTTTTGGTAAAATGGAAAGCTGCCGAACGCGAATAGGGCTTACCCGAATATTCTTTACCGTCATACGCCCACCAATTGCTCATGGAAAAGGTTCCATTCAGCCATTTGCCTACCAGTTCATCCGGCACAGGCTGGCGGAAGATAATGGTTGCGGAATCCGGTCCTGTATGCGCATGGGAAACCAGGCTAAACAAACTGGCCATGAAGCCCGCTATGATTGATTGAAAATTCATTGGAAAAGGTTTTAAATGATCAGGCCAGCATCGCACCTTCGGTCAGGTCTTCCAGTACCTGGCGGAAACGCTGGTTCGGTAATTCCCGCTCAGCAATGCTGAACAGGTTGTTGAAAATAAATTCAGGGGCATTGGTCTGAACGGCTTTGAGCCAGGC
>DASUMO010000278.1:0-13678 GCA_036277695.1 Chitinophagaceae bacterium | reverse complement strand
CGCCTGGCGTGGTGGTAAAATCTATTTCACTGTCATCAAACGAATGATACCATTCATTTAGTAAGGCGATTTCATCGGGGCTGGCTGTTCCTGCCTGGTATTTATCAATCAACGCCGTTATATTTGGAGGAATTTTCATTTTCTTGTATAAATAAGTATCCCGCAAAGGGAGGTTCCCCCATGCCAGCCTAAAATAAATTTCAGCTTAGATGAATAATTGCCCGGAATTTAGCAGGATCCAGGATTGAAGCAGGCTTCTTACAATGAGCCGTAAATGCCGGAGGGCTTTACCCAATTGATTTTCGACGGTTTTGGGTGATAAGTGCAATTCACTGGCGATTTCTTTTACCGGCATGCCCCGGTATCGGCTATAATTGAAGATGAGCCGGCATTTTTCAGGTAACTTTTCCACTTCGGTTTTTAGGATCTCCATGACCTGCTTGTAATGAACTGAGCTTTCGGCCCCCGGGAGGAGAGGTTTTGTATCTGAGAATGATTGCTGAATTTCCCTTTCCCTTATTTTCTTTTTTATTTTACTAAATACAGCATACTTCACTGCCACGGCCAGGTAGTTTTCGAGCAGCTCAATTCCGATTAGTTCCCGGTTTGCCCAAAGGCTGGCAAACACATCATGGACAATATCTTCGGCGGCTTCCCGATCTTTTAAGCGGTTTATAGCTAATGCAAATAATCTTTGCCAGTACCGGTTATATAATTCGGTAAAGGCTGCCGCATCGTGCAGGGATAAAAGGCTAAGCAGTTTCTGATCACTATATTTATTATAGCGTTTCACGTCAGTCAATCAAGCAAGCGGAAAATAAATTTAAAGAAATTGACAGAGATTACCCGGATTTGTTTGACTTATTACTAGCCCGGGGTGGAAAATGTTACATTTAAGACTTCAGTGCCCCGGCTGTATTGCACAACAGGGCGAAGGAAAGCAAATCCTGGACATGGAAATTCACTTTTTATAAATGTGGGCAGCAAACTTTTCCAGGTAATTCATTTTTCAAGAATGACCGTTTTTCACCCGGAAATTTGTTACTTTATTTATCCAGTTAGAACTTGTTTATGAGTAAAACAAAAATAGCTGTCCTGGGTGCGGGCTTTATCAGCGACATACACCTGGAAAGTTATCATCGCTTTGTTCCGGAAGCCGAGGTTGTGGCCCTTTATGCACGTGATGCCAAACGTGCCAGGACATTTGCCGCGAAACACGGCATTGGCCAATGGTTCACAGATATAGAAGAAGCTATTACGAAGTCAGGTTGTGAAGTGGTGGATATTTGCCTGCCCAATTTCCTGCATGCAGAGGCTGTAATGAAAGCCGCCGCTGCTGGAAAGCATATTATCATTGAAAAACCACTGGCCATAACACTCGAAGAAGCGGATGCCATGATAGAAGCCTGTAAGCAAGCCGGCGTAAAACTCATGTATGCTGAAGAACTTTGTTTTGCTCCCAAATACGAAAGGGTGCGGCAAATGGTGAAAGAGGGTGCCATCGGTGATATTTACCTGCTGAAACAATCTGAGAAACACTCGGGCCCGCATGCTGACTGGTTTTATGATATCAAACAGGCGGGTGGCGGTGTTTTAATGGATATGGGTTGTCATGGTATCGCCTGGATCCGCTGGATGCTGAATAATGCGAAGGCAAGCAGCGTAATGGCCAGTATGTCGACTGTTTTACACAAGAACAGGACAGGAGCCGAGGACAATTCCATTGTAATTATTGAATTTGAAAATGGCGTAACGGGCCTGGTAGAAAACAGCTGGGCCAAGCATGGCGGCATGGACGACAGAAGTGAAGTCCATGGTACAGGTGGTGTGGCCTACGCCGATTTATTCATGGGAAATTCAGCGATTACCTATAGTAAAAGCGGTTATGGCTACGCCATGGAAAAAGCCGATACCACCATTGGCTGGAGCTTTACCGTATTTGAAGAAGCTTTTAACCAGGGCTACCCCCAGGAACTAAAACATTTTATTGAATGTGTTCAGCAGAATCAGCAGCCACTTGTTACCGGTGAAGATGGCCGGGCTGTATTGGAAATCATCTATGCAGCTTATGCTTCGGCAGGATTGGGCAAAAAGATTCAATTGCCATTCACGCCTGTTGTTGAAAAACCAATTGATTGCTGGCTCCATCCATCCTTACTAAAAATCTAATACGCCGTCATGAAAATTCTGGTGCATTCTTCCTATGAGTCTTTATCCCGGCAGGCGGCCAGGGAAACAATCGACGCCATGCGGGGCCGGCCGGGTTCCCTTCTGTGCGTCGCTTCAGGCGATAGCCCCGCCGGCTTGTACAAAGAAATGATTGAAATAATAAGAAAAGAGAACCCGGATATCAGCAGCTGGAATTTTATTGGCCTGGATGAATGGATTCCTATGAATGAAAATGATGAGGGGAGTTGCCGTTATTGGCTCGACAGGCAATTATTTAATCCCCTCGGTATAGAAAATAAGGCGATCTGTTTTTTTAATGGAGGGAGTGAGGACCCGGCCGGCGAATGCGATCGGGCCGAAATTTTTATAAAGGAAAAAGGCGGTATCGATATGGCCATACTCGGGCTGGGTTTAAACGGTCATATTGGTATGAACGAACCCGGCACGCCAGAGAATTCCCGTGCACATGTGGCAAAGCTTGATACCCTGACTAAACAGACGGCACAGAAATATTTTTCCCAAATTCAAGAACTGGATGAAGGATTGACGCTGGGCCTGGCCACGCTGATGGAATCCCGGCATATCCAGTTAATAGTTAGCGGTAAACATAAAGCTTCCATTGTAAAAAAAATAGTGGAAGAGGAAACTTCCACAGCTCTTCCCGGCAGCTTATTACGCAAGCACCCTTCCTGCACCTTGCATTTAGACAAGGAAGCTGCTTCTTTATTACAACTTACATGGAATGACTAGTCAGGTAATTCTTGGGGTAGACCTGGGCGGTACGTTAATCCGGGCGGGTTTGGTTGCTGACAAAAAGCCCGGAATTATGCGATCACAGGTAATCAGGAGTAAGGCCCCGCAGGAGCAAGTGCTGGAAGAAATTTTCTCATTTATTGGCGGCTGCATTACACCGGCGACCCAGGCTATCGGAATGGGTGTACCGGGATTAGTGCAACCCGAAAAAGGGATTGTATCGGATGTAGTCAATATTCCCGGCTGGACAACCATACCGTTGCGATCCATCATGGAAGATCATTATAGCCTCCCCGTTGCGATCAATAATGACAGTAATTGTTTTGCATTGGGTGAATTTTATTTTGGTAAAGGAAAAGGACATGATAGTATGCTTGGCATTACCATTGGCACGGGGCTGGGAACTGGTATTATCATCAATCATAAACTCTATTCCGGAAAGCATGGCGGAGCTGGTGAATTGGGTATGGCTGATTACCTGGATAAATATTATGAATACTATGCCAGCGGCCAATTTTTCCAGAATATCTATAGTGAAGATGGGATTGATGTATATAATAAGGCTCAGCAAGGGGATGCGGTCGCCATCCGGAAATATGCAGAGATGGGCCAACACCTGGGAAATGCCCTGAAGACTATATTATATGCCTATGATATTAGCCTTGTGGTACTGGGAGGGTCTGTGAGCCAGGCTTTTCCTTTCTTTCAGGCCGCCATGTGGAAATCGCTGAATGATTTCGCATACAAGCAAGCACTGGCTGATCTACGGATTGAAGTTTCCCAATTGGAAAATAGTGGAGTCCTTGGGGCAGCGGCATTACATTTTAACTACTAGCTGCCAGCTACTGGCTGCGAGCAATTGTTGTCCGGTAAAAAATATAAACTACCGCGACCAAACTAAGTGCCTTATTGTACTTTATAAAAGTTTTTGAATGCCTAAGCCTGGCATCCCAGGTTCCATTTTTTTTTGATAAAAAAGTGGAACAGAAAGCCTGGGCATCGGAAATATGGCTAAAAATTGTATTACCCGGCTTAGAAAAACAGGCTCAGTGACAAATTTAAATTGACAGTAAAGCGACTTTTAAGCTAATTACATTGCTCAGATTTAGAATACGCTGTTTTATTTTAACACCGCCCGGATCAATTTTTCTAAAAGTCATACCGAAGGTGTTACCGCGTGCTTTAGCTCGCGGACAAACAACTTATAAAACTGCCTGGCTTTAGCCAAAATTAAGTTAGGCTCAAGTCTTGTTTGATTGTAGTACTCTGGGCCCCGGGCTGAAGCCCGGGGTAACTGCCCTATTTCCGCGGTCTTTACCCCGAAGATTAACTGAAAAATAAACCGGGATTTCACTTTATTTTCTGGTACACTAAAATCATCGATAAGAAATCGCTAAGAAAGACTCCCTCTTTACAGGTTTCCGGACAATACTAGCTGCTAGCTGAAAGCTGTTAGCGGCTAGTAGCCTACTATTTATAAGGTAACTGATCGCTCAACGCTTCCAGCAATGCTTTGCCCTCCCTTAAATCTTTTTCTAGTTCCTGGCTGTCAAATTTTTTTTCCGCTGTAATTTTTTTCAGCCTGGCCTCTAATTCACCCATCAGCTTTTTCACCGTCGGATCAGCAGACAGGCTGGCCTTTCTGCGAATAATCCCCAGCTTTTCAAAATCGACAATGCCTTCTCGCATTTTTTCAAAACGAATGCTGCTGGCGGCACCGGGATATACCATGAAACAATCACCGGCTGGCCAAAGAACATGGCGCGCATCCCGCACTGGATCTGCCGGCCAGGCATCATAGGCCCAGCGCAATAAACCATCATAGCCATAGGCAAAGGCATACCAACCCAGCCAACGCCCCTCCACAGGTGGCGAAAAAACAAACGTGTTGGGTTTGGGAGGTGTACAACAGATATAATAAGTCGTGAATTGTTTTTTATTAGCCCTTTGGCGCACTTCACTCGTACCAGGTTCTTTGCCGAATACACAGGAATAATCATCCAGCAGTGTGTCCAGTTCAGGATGCCAGTCACCGGCATAGGTAATCTTCCAGTCTTTGGAATGTTCCTTTATGACTTTGATGGCGGCCAGCGTCTGTTCCATAGCATTTTCATTAATGCCCAGGAAAGTTTTGTGGAACCAGCCTTTCTTTTCCAAATGCGCGCGCAGGTTGGTCAGGAAGGCATACCAATTTTGTTTAAAGATGCTGGAAGTGGGCAACCAGCGTTCCGTGATATAATTGCCGCTGCCTTCTTCCAGGTAGCGAAAGCGCTCACCCCAGGGAATAGGTGTGTAAATGGTAATAGCCTTATTAATGCCTGCCTCCATGGCTAATTGCACATATTGATCGAATATGGAGTAATCAAATTTCCATTTGCCGTTCTTTAACCTGATCCATTCGATCATACTGCCCTCAATCATGTAAGAGTTATCGGCCCATGGTGAATACACAGCATATGTGGTAATGTATTTACCCCCTGCATCGGCATATAACTTCATATGCTGGCGCAAAAGATTCTTATGCTCGGCACCCCAGGCTTTCACTTTATAATATTCAGCCAGCACCCAGGGATTTTGCCAAAGGTCGAGTCTGAATGACCAATCTTTCGTCGGCGGCAACACTTGCGCCTGCACCTGAATGGTGAGATCCAAACTGACTTTTTGCCTTTCAGAGTAAACTTCAATCTTGCCTTTATAATGACCGGGCAAGGCAGTGGCAGGAATACTTATGCTGAGCCAGGCGGGTCGGACTGTCTTCCCGGGGATATCGATTCGGTTAAGATCTTCCAACCTGTCGGGGAGTAAGTAGGCTTTGTCAACGGGACCTGCACCGCAGGTAACATCCCCGGCATCATAGGGATAATTGGAGATAACATAACGGACGAGTTGCAGGTTGGCCTGGCTTCCCGGCAAAACCTGGCCTTTTTCATTTTTGAAATCAGAAACTACAAATCTTACCTGGCTGATCGTATCTTTTGACCAGGTCAGTATCAAGGCATTTAAACGCTCACCCCGCCAACCGGTGGCTTGCCATTTATTGGCTTCAGCAGAAAGTTGGGGAACTTCCGTTCTAAAATAAGCTTTGTCGGTTGTGCCGAAGCCCGCCTGTAAACCAGGCGGCTGCTCCTGCCAGCGCTGGGGATTGATTGTTGAATCGAATGAATACTCCTGCAAGTAATGAAAACCGGGTTTGGGTATCTTAGCCGAATCGACAAGTCCTATAGTGAGAGGCTGAGAATGCAAATCAGCATGGGCGAGAGCAAAAAGCAACAGTGTGCAAAGTTGATAGCGACTGGCACGAAAAAAGAAATTCCTGGTCATGGATATAAAATTTTTTTGTCCCCGTTGGGGCAGTGAACAGCTGGACTGGGACAGCTTTTGCCATAAAGTCAAAACTGCCGGTTACGAAGGCGTTGAATCGGGCGTTCCATTTGAAGAAAAGGAAAAGCAAGAGATGAAATCGGCCTTAGTCAAATACAAGTTGTTGCTCATTGGGCAATACTGGCAATCTTTTGAAAAAAATTTACCTGCACATAAAGCTTCTTTTATACAACATCTTCACCACCTGGCTTCCCTCTCACCCATCAAAATCGATGCGCAAACGGGAAAAGACTATTTCAGCTTTTTGGAAAATAAAGAACTATTTGATGCAGCCGAGGCATTTACGCGGGAAACCGGTATAGTTGTGGCGCATGAAACACATCGAAACAAAGCTTTATTTGCCGCTCACATTACGCGCCAATACCTGGAAAAAATCCCGGCTCTTTCTATTACAGCCGACTTTTCGCACTGGTGCAATGTAGCTGAGAGTTTTTTAGAAGATCAGCCTGAGGCCTTGCGTATAGCTACTGAACACAGCATTCATATTCACGCCAGGGTGGGTCATCCGCAAGCCGCACAGGTTACTGATCCGCGCCTGCCGGAATGGCAAACTGCCTTGCAACAGCATCTTTCCTGGTGGAAAGCCATTGTACAGCATCATCAAAGAACAAAGGCGGCTTTTCTAACTATCACGCCGGAATTTGGTCCTGCCCCCTACATGCCGCTGGCGCCTCGAACATTGGCGCCATTGGCGGATCAGTGGGACATTAATGTTTGGATGATGAATTATCTCAGGAGCCATCTCTGATCTTAATTTTTGATCCCTGCCGGATAGACTTACGAATGGGTTTATGTGGTATCGCTTTCAACTACTCCTGCCCATAAGTTTATTTTACCCATTTAACTTTTCCGCTTTTCACATCTCTTGAATTACCCCCAACCATGATCTCGAATTCACCCGGCTCCCAATCATATTTGAGGTCATAATTATAAAACTTAAGGTCTTCCGTAGTTACCCGGAAGCTGATGGTCCTGGATTCACCCGCTTTCAATTCTATTTTCTGGAATCCTTTTAATTCTTTTACCGGCCTTGTCACAGTGCCCACTATATCGCGTATATACAATTGCACCACTTCCTTGCCCGTTCTGTTGCCTGTATTGGTTACCGTTACACTGGCCGTGAGGGACTGGTTTCCTTTCAGTGAAGTAGAACTAAGCTTTACATCGCTATAGGAAAAACTGGTATAACTCAAACCGAAACCAAATGGATACAGCGGATCATTAGTTACATCCAGGTAATTGGAACGGAATTTCTGGAACCATTTTCCTTCGGGTAAAGGGCGACCTGTGTTTTTATGATTATAAAAAATAGGGATCTGCCCGATATTCTGCGGAAAGGTCGTGCTTAGTTTTCCGGAGGGATTGATATCCCCGAATAACACATCTGCAATCGCATAACCAGCTTCCGAACCGCCAAACCATACATTCAGAATGGCAGGCACATTTTCTTCCTCCCATTTCAATGCGAGCGGCCGGCCCGTAAATAAGACAAGGACCACAGGCTTACCGGTTTTCACAAGTGCGCTCAAGAGATCACGCTGGGCTTTTGGTATTTCAATGCTGGTGCGGCTGCTGCTTTCACCGCTCATTTCGGCCGATTCACCCAGGGCCGCCACAATAACATCTGCCTGGGCAGCCAGATCCAGGGCTTCCTGTAAAATGATATTCGCGGGGCGTTTGTCCCGGCGCAACGATTTTCCAAACATCCCTGCCCGGTCCTCGAAAGCACTGTCCTCATCAAGGTTTGAACCATGTGCATGCAGTATTTTAACCGAGTTGCCTGCTACTTCTTTCAAACCGGTTAATAAGGACGTGGCTTTTGAAAAATTAGCAGCAACGCTCCAGGTACCGGGCATATTTTCCTTATTATCAGCTAGGGGTCCAACCACGGCGATCGTCCCGCTTTTTTTCACCGGCAGCAGGTTGCCCTGGTTTTTCAGCAATACAAAACTCTGGGCGGCAGTATTCCTGGCTTCTTTCCTGTTTGCGTCCGTAAAGATTTCAGTACGGGCCCGGTTCTCGTCACAATACTTATACGGATCATCAAACAATCCCAGTTTGTATTTGGCTTCCAGGATTCGGCGGCAGGCATCATCAATTTGTTTCATCGTTACTTTACCTTCTTTCAATGATTTTTCCGTAGTCGTTAATATTCCTTCTCCCACCATATCCATATCAATGCCGGCCATCAATGCCCTGGCCGAAGCTGTTTGCAGGTCGCCAATTCCATGATCTATCATTTCATTGATGCCCGTATAATCCGTTACAATAAACCCTTTGAATCCCCACTGCTTCCGCAACACATCGGTCAATAGCCATTTATTGGCGGTGGCAGGTATACCGTCAATCTCGTTAAAGGAAGCCATTACCGAACCCACTCCTGCATCCACCGCAGCTTTATATGGCGGAAAATATTCATTGTACATTCGCTGCCGGCTCATATCAGTAGTATTATAATCACGTCCTGCTTCCGCCGCTCCATACAATGCATAATGTTTGACACAAGCCATGAGTGTATTGTTTTTTGTAAGATCGGTACCCTGGTAACCTCTTACCATTGCTTTGGCAATCTGTGATCCCAGGTAAGGATCTTCACCGCTACCTTCAGCAATCCTGCCCCAGCGGGGATCCCGGGCAATATCAACCATGGGCGAGAATGTCCAGCAAATCCCGTCGGCGCTGGCTTCCTGTGCCGCGATCTGTGCACTGCGCTCAATAAGATTCATATCCCAGCTGCAGGAGAGTCCCAGGGGTATGGGGAATACCGTTTCATATCCATGGATCACATCCATCCCAAAAATCAGCGGGATCTTCAGGCGGCTTTGCTCCATAGCCACCTTCTGTACATCGCGGATCTTACTTACAGATTTAATATTGAACAGACCCCCCACTTTACCTTCCTTGATCTTTTTGGCGATATCCGAACTGCCGGCCTGTCCCGTCGTAATATCCCCGGCACCGGGCAGGTTCAACTGGCCGAGCTTCTCTGCCAGGGTCATTTTTTTCATCAATGCATCTACAAAGCTTTTCATTTTTGCCTGCTGCGTAGTTTGAGTATGCACGGGTGCAGACATCATCACCAATAAAACAATCAGCCATCCTTTTAACCGTTTCATGTGCTTAGTTTTTATTTTTCAGTAAATGGGGAGTAATCGCTTTTTTCCAGATCGCATAACCACTGGCATTCATGTGCAACCCGTCCTCCACGAATAAGTCTTCCCGCGGGCTGCCATCCGGGTTCAGCATTTTATGATATACATCTACAAAACTGGTCCTGCTTCGTTTGGCCAGGAAATTCCTTACAAGAACATTTGTTCTAAGCATTTTTGACAAAAGATGCCGGCGGCTGGGGCTGGGTTTCAGCGAAACAAAAACAATGGGAACCTTCGGATAATGTTTCCTGATAAAATAGAAGAGCAACTCAAAGCGCTTCAATAGTACGGCAGGTGTAATCGTATCAGAAGATGCCAGGTCATTTTCGCCGCAGTAAATGACAACCTGTTTAGGTTTATACGGCAATATGATCTCTTTCCCATAATGAAACACATCCAGCAGGGTAGAGCCGCCAAACCCCCTGTTGAGTACCGGGTAGCCGGGAAAACTCTCCTTCATATCATTCCATAAACGGAAAGAAGAACTGCCAATAAAGAGTATGGGATGAAGGGGAGGAGAAGAAACACTGTCCTGCTTTTTGAAGGCCAGTATTTCATCCAGGAAAGCAGCTTTCTCCTGCGCCCCGGCTATGGCCACCATAAATGAAAGACAAGCCAGCAGTATTAAACCCGGTTTATATTTCATTCCTAAAAGTTTTATTAATAACACCGTTATTCCCAGCCGCTACTCCACTTTGATGGGTTTGGTTCTTTCCGAAACCCCATTTTCATTGATTGATTCAATACTATAATAATAGGTGCTTTTTGAATCCATCGATTTCATCCAGTATTCGTTATTGGCATGGATCATAATGCTGCTGTATAATTTACCAGGATGAGTGCCGTAATAAATATTGTAAGCAAAAGCATTATCAACCGGCTTCCATTTTATAAAGGCACTGCGTTTATCCTTTTCCGTACGTAATACAATGAACCCGCTGACCGGGTCGGGTTTTGCACCTGATCCTTTACCAAATACCCGCAGCCCGCTGATCGCGAACTTGCCTGTTGGCATATGCACGTTTTCCAGCCGGATATAACGGGCCTGCACCGGCTGCTGCAGTTCGATATAATCATGTGGAACATCGGTTTTGTTCTGGCTTTTGTCGGCCAGAGTTTTCCATTTCTTCCCATCCAGTGAATAAGACAGGATATACTGGTGAAACGTACCAAGCGTCTTTCCCAAAAAAACCGAATCCATCTCTTTGGGAAAGGAAACATCCTGGTCAGCATAGTTAACCTGCACAGCATGTACCGTGGAAACGGCGCCCAGGTCGCTTTGAATCCATTCGCCTTTATTCGCCGTAGCCGCGCTCCAGTAAGTTTTGATCAGTTCATCCACCGCATGATTGGCATAATAAGCTCCATAGGTTGAGGAAACCTGGACCGGTTTATTATAATTCAGCAGCATCCAACCGGTAAAATAAGGTGAGGGGCCTGCAGGCGGATCGGCAGGCACTTTGACATTCCCCGGAAGAAAATGCGGGTAATCTCCAAACGTGGTATTGCAATACATCATTCCATCCGAATCAAAGCCAGTGGGCCACACACCCAAACGCCGTTCAAATGTATTTTTAACAGAAATAACGGTGGTGGAAATATGCCAGTACTGACCATCATTATCGTGGAAAGTAGCGCCATGACCGGCACCCCGCACAAATCCTCCCAGCTTATAACTCAAAGGATCGGGCATGGCCCTGAATGGACCAAGCGGACGATCACCCACCAGTAATCCATCGGCATAACCGCTGAATTCAGTACCCGGTGCCCCATATTGCAAATAATATTTCCCCTTATACTTTGTCATATGCGAACCTTCAATGAAAGGATCCAGGAAAGTATTATCCATATGCTCACCAAATCGTTGCCAGCCATAGCGCCAATGCTCCAGTAAATACATCTCCTTCCTGGTCCCAATAGGTTGCATGGTTTTCCTGTTCAGCTCGATGCCATACATGGGAAATCTATTACTGCTCCCATTATACATATAAAGCCGGCCATCATCATCGGTAAAAAATGAAGGGTCCCAACCGCCTATTTCGAAAGAATCTACCAATGGTTTCCATTCATTGGCTTTGGGATTGGTACTCATCCAGATGCTGAACTTACTGGTATAAGTGGATCCGAAAACAATCATCGTATCCCCGATAATACCTATACCCGGGGCGCATAATTCATCATACCCGGCATTCCAGGGACGAAGAAATTTGCGGGATATAAATGTCCAGTTCAGCATATCCGGACTCCACCAATATCCCCATTGGTTGGTGCTGAACAGGTAGTAATCGTTCTTATAGTTCACAACTACCGGGTCAGCGGTAGCGCGGTGACGACCCCATTGTGAAAAATTGGGAATAGGCGTATAGCCGTAATCAATATTGATCGGGTTGCAATAGGTTTTTTGCTTTTGCTGGGCGATCATTGTGTCGCTAACAAACAGGATCGCGGAATACAGAATAATTCTTTTCAGCATATGCATTTTATTACAGGTTAGCTTTTTTTAATTCCTCTACCGCATAATTGGCGGCCCGCGCTGTAAAAGCCATATATAATATTGACGGACTCTGGTTGCCGGTACTGGTCATGCAGGCACCATCGGTCACAAAGACATTTTTGCAATGATGCAGCTGGTTCCATTTATTTAATAAAGAGGTAGCGGGATCCTGGCCCATACGCACTCCACCCATTTCATGTATATCCAATCCCGGAGGTTGCTTGCTGTCGTATGTGCTGATGTTCTTTCCGCCGGCGGCGGTAAACATAGCTTCACCCTGCAGCAGGAAATCCTGCAGCATTTTCTCATCATTGTCATCATAATCCACCGAAGTCACCAGCAGGGGTATCCCCCATTGATCTTTTTGGGTGTCACTCAGGCGCACATGGTTGGATGCCTTGGGTAATGTTTCGCCTTGCATATACATATACATTTTCCAGGGGCCGGGCTCTGCTAATTGTTCTTTGAACGAAGCCCCGATTCCACCGGGCTCAGCATATTGCAGGCGTTCCCGGAAGGCACCACTGAAAATAGTGTAGCCCCCAACAAAATCAGTGTCGAGTTTTTTGAAGTTCCTGAAATTGGGAATTACACATTCTGCCGGCCTGGCTCCTTTATAATACCAATCCTCAAATCCTTCAAAGAAAGCACTCATGCTACCCCGGTAATTATGAAAGCCGATAAATTTTCCCAGTAACCCGGAATCATTGCTGAGACCGTTGGGAAAACGATTGGAAACCGAATGCAATAGAACCAGTATACTGTTAAGTGCCGAGGCATTCACGAAAATGATCTTCGAATAAAACTCGGTGGCCTTATGGGTTTTCTCATCAATGACCCTTACCCCGATAGCTTTATTCTTTTTGTCATCATAGATAATGGAATGAACAACCGAATGTGGCCGAAGGGTGAGATTACCGGTTTTCGCCGCCCAGGGAAGAGTAGCGGTGACGGAACTGAAATAACCTCCATAAGGGCAGCCCCTCATACAGAGATTCCTGTTCAGGCATTGCCCGCGACCTTGTTCTTTGTGTATTTCTTCAGGCTCTGTCAAATGCGCCCATCGTCCGGGAATATAATGACGCTGGTAATTTTTCCAAATGCTTTCCTTGAAATGTTTTTCCACCATATTTAATTCATAGGCTGGTAAGAACTCGCCATCCGGCATGGACTCGATTCCTTCTTTTGTTCCGCAAATGCCCACAAATTTTTCAACATGACTATACCAGGGTGCGATCTCCTTGTAACGAATGGGCCAATCAATACCATAGCCATAACGCAGGGGTGCTGAAAAGTCCCAGTCGCTCCAGCGCTGGCAACTGCGGCCCCAGGTCAGTGATTTGCCGCCTACCTGGTAACCGCGGATCCAGTCAAACGGTTTTTCCTGTATATAGGGATGATCGGCATCGCGGATAAAAAAATGCTGCGTGCCTTCGTCATATCCTGACGACCTGGTGATCAGCGGATTTTCCCTTCTTATTTCCCGGGTAATAGCTCCCCGGTGAGGGAATTCCCAAGGCGGTTTGTTATAAGTAGGATAATCCTTGATATGCTCGACATTCCTGCCCCTCTCCAGCACCAGCGTCTTCAATCCTTTTTCACATAATTCCTTCGCTGCCCAACCCCCGCTGATTCCACTACCGATGACAATGGCATCAAAAGTTTGCCGCTCTTTACCCTTGTTATTAATATAGATCTGGGTGCTATCCGGCATAAATCAATTTGCTTT
>DASUMO010000277.1:0-4624 GCA_036277695.1 Chitinophagaceae bacterium | reverse complement strand
TTCCATTGTTTGCTTTTATTTTGCAACTCCTCTATATACGCAGGAAACAGTTCTATTATGCAGATCATGGAGTTTTTACCATTCATCTTTATATATTTACTTTTCTCCTGCTCCTGCTGGTCTTTAGCCTGGAAAAGTTGCAGCAATGGACGGGTTGGGGATTTATAGGCCTGGTCATGGGCCTGCTTTTCCTGGGATTGAATATTTACCTGTACCGTGCGATGAAAGTATTTTACGGGCAGGGTTGGTTTAAAACCTTTGTAAAATACTTGTTGACCGTTATTTTGTCCCTGCTGATGATGTTGCTGTTACTGCTTATATTCTTTGTATTTTCTGCTTTTGAACTTTAATTTGATTGACCATGAATAAAGACACGGGTGAAGCTTTCCTGGAACTGGTAAGAATCATGGATGAGTTGCGGGAGAAATGCCCCTGGGACCGCAAGCAGACCATTCAGTCCTTGCGCCAGATGACCATCGAGGAAACCTATGAACTGGCCGATGCAATTACAGAAAATGATTGGAAGGGAATTAAAGAAGAGTTGGGCGACCTGCTCCTGCATATTGTTTTCTATGCCAGGATAGGTAATGAACAGGAACAGTTTACGCTTACCGAAGTAATCCGTGCTATTTCTGAAAAACTGGTTGCCCGCCACCCCCATATTTACGGAAATGTTGAAGTAAAAGATGAGGAGGATGTTAAAAAGAATTGGGAAAAACTCAAGTTAAAGGAGGGAAAAGAGTCTGTGCTCAGCGGCGTACCTCAATCCCTGCCGGCCACGGTAAAAGCCATGCGCCTGCAGGAAAAAGCCCGGCAGGTTGGCTTTGAATGGGATAGTAAGGAACAGGTATGGGAGAAAGTAGAGGAGGAGATGGCTGAGCTGAAAGCCGCTCTGGCAGAGGGTTCTATGGATAAAATCGAGGAGGAGTACGGGGACCTTATTTTTTCATTGATCAATTATGCACGGTTTTTGCAGGTGGATGCCGAAAATGCGCTGGAACGGACCAATAAAAAATTCATCCACCGGTTCACAGCAATGGAAAAACAGGCCCGCGGTGAAGGAAAAGACTTGCGCGATATGACCCTTACCGAAATGGATGCCATCTGGAACACCATTAAATTACATCGGGATCAGTGAAGCCACATTGGAAAAATATTTTGTTCAGCAAATATGGTTTGCTGCTTGCCGGTATTGCCCTGTTTACTTTTTCTTTGGTCTTCAATAAACTTTATACGAACCGCACTTCTGTTGCCCGGGAACTGCGTTTAGCAGAGAATTATATAGCCCACCATCAGCAGGATTTTAACCGCCTGTTAAAGGATTCCACCCTGATGAGGAGATTGGTTCAGCGGAAAGAAAGTTTACCGGAATTTGAAAGCCTGGCTAACCGGAAATATGGCATTTTTGTATATACAGCAGATGAGCTGGGAAAGGTCTATATGCAATTCTGGAGCGACCAGGTTGCGGTGCCTCCACCAGAACTATTTGCCATGGAAGATGGCGAATCCTTTCATAAATTGGCGAATGGTTATTATGTGGCGGTCAAAAAAACGATGACGCTGCAAGACCTGGCGGATAATGTAATCACCATCGCGCTTATTCCCATACGTTCTGAATATTTTATTGAAACAGATTACCTCCCCCTGGAATTTTTTTTTAGCGAAACTGCGGAGAAAAGGGTTGTTATTAGTAATAGAGCCAGTGAATACCCGGTTCATTCATTATCCGGCAAGACCCTGTTTTATTTTGAAAAGAAAATGGCAGGAGCCTTACCCTTTAATGACAATCTCACCATTATCCTGCGGCTGGGTGCAATCGTTTTTCTTTTCCTGTTCCTGCACCTTTACGCGGAGTCATTGAACCGGAGGAAAGGACCCTGGATAGCCATCTCCGTTTTAGCTGGTTCACTGATCTTCATCAGGGTCATAATATACTTATATCCGTCTTTGCTGAACCTTCGGCAGTTCGAACTTTTTGATCCCACGATCTATGGCTCCAATGCCGTGCAGCGATCACTGGGTGATTTGTTGATTAACGCAATCCTTTTTTCCTGGATCATATTATTTGCCTGGTCTAAGTTCCAGCACCTGGGAAAACCTGCAGGAAGATTTTCTAAACCCTGGAAATGGGTAATAGGAGGCATATCGCTTTGCATGCTGATCTATTCAACATTTGTAGTTTCCTCCGTGATAAGAAGTATGGTCGCAGACTCCAAGATCCCCTTTGATGTGGTGGATTTTTCCAGTCTTAACCAATACACTGTCTTCGGCTTCGTCGTACTGGCCCTGCTTTCCTTGTCCTATTATTATTTTTCTCAATTATTATTCAGGCTGATATTCCCCATGTTCCGCGAACGCAGGCTGATCATCTATTTTGTCATTGGCCTGGTAGGACTGATCTATCTCACCGTTCGTTCCGGCGATCCCGCTGTTGTATTTTATATCCCGGTTTTGTTGTGGTTACTTCTTTATACCTGGCTGGTTAACAGGAAGGGCCTGATATTTAGCCATATCCGGATTAATATTGCCGGCATCCTGTTCTGGATCTTTGTATTCTCGGTTTCGATTGCTGCAATCATGCTGGTGGAAAATAAGGAAGCCGAATGGGCACGTCGTACCAATTTCGCCGAAAAAATGGCTATGCAGGCCGATCCCTCCAGTGAAAGATTACTGAATATTGCCCTACGCTACCTGGATAATGATTTTCTCAGTGATAATTTCAGCCGTTTCTATGATCCGGTCCTGAGTAAAAAAATCCGCGACAGCATTCTTGCGCAGAACTACCGGGGTTATCTTAATAAATATGATACCCGTTTTTACCTCTATGATGCCAAAGGAAGAAGCATCAATAACGAAGACAGGGTGCCCTACGATGATCTGAATACGCTGCTGCAGGTACAGGCCCAGCCTGCCACGACCGAGGGCATTTCTTTTTATGAATCCTCTTTCGATAAGTTCATTTATATAACGCGCCGGAATATTTTTGATACCGCCGGTAAGCAAATGGGTTCATTATTTATCCTCTCCAACCCAAAACGGTTCAGCAGCGAGGCCATCTATCCTGAATTATTCAAACAGGGCCGTAAAACAGATCCCGAAAGCTCACCTATCTATGCCTATGCTGTTTATAAAGACCTGCGGCTGGTTTCCCCTTCCAATAAGTATCCTTTCCCGACCGATATTACTGAAAATGATATTCCCAAATCCGAAATCCAGCGAAGGGAAAATGGGGATTATCTTGAATTATGGTACAGGGCCGGTATCGATAAGGTGGTTGTGCTCGCCCGGAAAAAAGATACGATCATCGAGACCATCACCCTGTTTTCCTATATATTTTGTTCTTTTTTGTTCCTGGTATTCATTGTACAACTCATATCCTTGTTGCTGAAAATTCTTACACACCGTATAAAGCTTCGTAATATTCTGCAAATGAATATCCGAACGCAGGTACACAGTACTATAATTTTCATCAGTATATTTTCTTTCCTGATCATCGGTATCTCCATCATTTCTTTTTTTATCAGCCGTTACAAACGGAATAATACAGATAAACTCAGCCGCACCGTCAGTATTATGGTAAACGAAATGCAAAAAGAGCTGGCTGATCATAGTTCCTTTGATGATGTGCTGAAGATCTACGATTCCGCTGCTAATAAAAATCTCCAGCAGCTGGTGAGCGAGATTTCGGAGATCCATGGCGTAGATGTGAACGTGTACGACCTGGATGGAAACCTGCATATCAGTTCAGATGCAAATACCTATAACCGGGGTGTGCTGAGTAAAAAAATGGAACCGACAGCCTATTATTACCTGAGCCGGTACCGCCTGATCCAGCGATCACAGGAAGAAAAGATTGGGACACTTTCTTACTGGAGCATTTATGCGCCGGTGAGGGATGAGAAACTCAATGTCTATTCCTATGTTAATATTCCCTATTTCACTTCCCAGTCCGAACTAAACCAGGAAATCTCCAATTTCCTGGTCACGATCATCAACCTGAACGCTTTTATTTTCCTGGTAGCGGGATTAATCGCATTATTTATCACCAACCGCATCACCAGTTCTTTCTCCATAATTAGCGATAAAATGCGGGAGGTGAATCTCGGCAAGCTAAACGAGGAAATCAGCTGGAACAGGGACGATGAAATTGGAGAGCTGGTTAAAGAATACAATAAGATGGTGGGTAAACTGGAAGAAAGCGCCATAGCGCTGGCAAAAAGCGAGAGGGAAGGGGCCTGGCGCGAGATGGCCCGTCAGGTAGCCCACGAGATCAAGAACCCGCTTACACCTATGAAATTAAGTATCCAGTACCTGCAGAAAGCAATAAACAATAACCAGCCCAATGTAAAGGAACTTTCCGGCACGGTTGCCAATACGCTGGTTGAACAAATTGATCACCTTTCCAAGATTGCTGCCGATTTCTCCCAGTTCGCCAATATCGGGAATACAAACGTGACCCGGTTTGACCTGCATGATGTACTGGGTTCTTTAAAAGAATTATACCAGACGGATGAAAAAGTTCAGTTCAAATGGAGACCGGTAAAAGAACCCGTGATTGTGGAGGCCGATAAAACTCAGATGAACCGCTTATTCACCAACTTATTTGCCAATGCCCGCGAAGCCT
>DASUMO010000276.1:0-2260 GCA_036277695.1 Chitinophagaceae bacterium | reverse complement strand
GTATCCTCACCCCACCGCCGATCTCAGAATAAAGCGTTGTACCCGGCAGGCTGTCGGCTCTCGCATTCATCAACGTGGTATTGGCAAAAACAAAGGGGGCAAAACGGAAAAACAATACCGACCAGGGACTATAAAATACGGACTCTCCTTTAGCTGTCAACCGGTAATCTGCTCCCAGGCGGTTGTTCTTAAAATCAGGCAAGCCAAATTCACTCTCCAGCACCAGGGGTTCATTCAGAACTGTATTCATCTGGCGAGTGGCACTGATATCGAAAAAGTAGCGTTGTCGCCAGTCATTTCGCCAACGGTGCAGGTGACTGAAGTAATCGAGCCTCCCTGTTACAGTAATATCCTCGATTTTATCTTTATACAAATAAGCTCCGGACATCACTGAGAAGTTGAAATAGTGATGGGAAGATGTAAAATAATAGCGCTGGAAACTAAAGCCGGCATAAGGCCTTTCGCGGCCGTTGATTTTTGTCCAGCCCCCCGTAACAGAAGCTTCCCCTCCCTCGGGCACATCCTCATTCCGACCAAAGCCATACACGTAACGGGTTTGGAAAAATAATTGTTTGAACAAGGAAAAACTGCCAAGCACTGCTCGCCTGTCCGTAAAACGGTAATCGTAAAAGTCGGAATACTTCAGCGCCCGGTCTGAAAAATTCTTTTGAATCACCCGCAGGCTAACCAATCGTCGAATCCGGTCATAAGTCCTGGCTTCATTTACTTTATCCGCATCAATGTTCCAGGCCGCCCAAGCATCCACGAGGTGATATTTATATTTCAGATCCTGCTGGTAAATAGAGTCTGTATTATAAAAATTGAATGTTTTATGCAATTCAACTTCGGTACCGTAAGTCCATTTCATATAGCGGTTGACCATCGGCCGGGTGAGTCTTAAATAAACAATCTGTTCTTCTTTTTTTTCACTGCTGAAAGTCTTGTTATAATTCAGGTACCCGCCTTCAACATTTATAAAACTGCCGAGAATATTGCGTTTTAGAAAATAAACGCCATACCCATATTTTTCGGATCGTTTTGTGTCATACAGACCCTGCACCTGCAAGTGGTCACCCCATCCCAGCAGGTTATCGTCTTCGATCGTCAAAGAGGCGCTTTTGGAATTGTGCAGGCGGAAACTGGCGCCCAGCGATAATACATCTTTGGTCAGCACAAGTATATCCACCGAATCGGGACTGCCCCTTACCGGTATCACCCGTATCTGCGCATCCAGGATAAAAGAAAGATCGCGAAGGTGTTTTACATTATCACCCAGGAGGAAGGGGGATACTCTGTCATTTTCTGAAAAAAACAAATGGTTGGCGATCACAAAGGGCCGGCTATCGGTATGAAATTTATCGGCCAGGCGTTTGAGTTTATGATCAATACGCTGTGAAGTGTCGGTAATAGGTACACCAAACTCCAGTGGACGGATACGGATGTTCCGGATGATCTTTCCGATATATCTCCGGAAAGGGAGGTCGTTCCGGACCAGGTCCTGGTTCTGCGGGGTAGTATCTACCAGGAGGTTTTGGGCCAGTTGCCCGATAATTCCTTTTTGCCGGTGTATGACACTGTCGAGGGGCAATTTGGTAGTGGTATCGGTTTGCCCAAAACAAGAAAAAAATGCCCCCTGGAAAATGATCCATGCGGTTAAGCGAAAGGCAAGTTTCCATAAGAGCATGACCGATTCGATTGTTTTACTATGAAGTTATGCCTGCAAATTAACCAAATCCGGGCCATAAAACTTTGAAGTCAATGAAGGGGGTGGCAATAAACAGCTGAGAAAAAATGGCTGATTTGCTTATCTTTGCCGCCGTTCAAACGGTCCGGTAGCTCAGTTGAATAGAGCAACTGCCTTCTAAGCAGTAGGTCATTGGTTTGAATCCAATCCGGATCACAAAGCCCCTGGCGAAGCCAGCGGGCATTTTTATTGGGGAGCGTAGCGTGCTTGCACGCGAAAGCGGACAAATAAAAATGACTGAAGCGCTGAAAGCGCGTAAAGGCTTTGGGTAAGCTCCCTAAAAGGATCATGAGAATAATCCAATCCGGATCACAATTAAGTATGCGAATCCTGTCAATGGGTTCGCTTTTTTTTGCTTCAGTGACTAAATTAAGTTTCTAAAAACATCTGTGCGATCAGCTAGAAACATTCATTGTCCTTGATATTCTTGATGGCACAGAATAAACTACAATTGCAGTTCTGCAAAAAACTTTATTTAGCTTGCGCCAAAGACAAGCACTCATGGACGTTAAGATC
>DASUMO010000275.1:0-5593 GCA_036277695.1 Chitinophagaceae bacterium | reverse complement strand
AAGTGATGCCTGGTTATCGGTCTTGGACAAAACGCTGATGATCCTGGTTTGTGGGGCCATGCTTTTATTCCCA
Source organism: Chitinophagaceae bacterium (assembly GCA_036277695.1). GTDB lineage: Bacteria > Bacteroidota > Bacteroidia > Chitinophagales > Chitinophagaceae > CADEDV01. Next base: position 5,520 of record DASUMO010000275.1, on the reverse strand, counting down.
CTCAGCTTTGGCATCCTAACGATTTCCCGTTTTGTGTGGTTGCAGGCAGCCTGCCTGGCCCTGTCGGTGATTGTTGCGCTGATAATTCTTATGCTCAAAGGGTTTCGGTTTCCGCATCCGTTCCCTTTGTTTATAGATAAATCCTTATTCAAAACCGCCTTACCCTATGCACTGATCATATTACTCATGTCGGTCCATTACCGTATTGATGGTTTTTTAGTAGAGCGGATGCATGCTGAGGGTCCGAAGGAGGCAGGCATGTATGCTTCTGCTTATCGCTTACTGGATGCAGCGAATATGGTAGGCTTTCTTTTCTCATCCTTTTTACTTCCTTATGCAGCCCGGCAATTCAGTAGCCGGAAAGACATTACTTCAGTTGTACTGACCAGTCGCCATTTACTCATACTTTATTCTTTAGGTATAAGCCTTAGCGGTATTTTTTTGGGAAACTGGATTCATGCAATGCTTTACCGCGACTCGGGCCCGGAAGCTGCCCGCATTCTTCAGTGGTGCCTCCCCGCTTTATTGGGATATTCGCTTGTAAATATTTATGGAACAGTCATGACTGCGACAGGCCATATCCGCCCATTTTGTTATATCACGCTGGTGGCGGTAATACTAAATATTGCCCTGAATCTTTTATTAATTCCATCCATGGGAGCAATGGGCTGCTGCATTGCGGCCCTGGTCAGTCAAAGCCTTTGCGGGATCGCAGTAATGGTATATGTTAAAAAGAAAATTTTTATATCATTTGACTTCCCTGCCTGGGGTATATATATTTATACGGCGGTATTACTGGGCATCCTGTTTTATTTCGGATCTTCCCTTGCGCTCAATAACTGGTTTTTGATCACGGCAGGCATGCTTCTCGTATTTGCAGTCATTTATTTATCCAGGCTGCTGGGGCCAACGGAGCTTAACCAATTGTTCAGAAAACCACAACTTTGATCTTTTAAACAAAACCTGATGCCCGACCTGCTTTACCTGCTGAGAAAAAGATGGAAACAAATAGTGGGAATAGTCATCTTTTCGCTATTGATTGCAACACTAATTGTTTTCCTGCAGCCCCGGAAATACCTGGGCGAAAGCACAGCGCTTCGCGCCAGTTCCTATACTACGGATAAAGCAAGTGTCTTCAGTAAGAATATAGAGGGATTATATTCTACCCTGGGTTCAGCCGATGACCTGGATATGATCATTGGTACTGCACAACTGGATACGGTCTACCTGGCAATGACCGATGTATTCAACCTGGTTGATCATTATAAAATAAAAGGTAAACCGGAAGTACTGAGACAAAAAGCGGCTGACCGGCTAAAGAAAGATTCATGGGTGAAAAAAAGTGGCTTTGGCGAATTGAAAGTGATGGTCTGGGACAAGGATAAAAATCTGGCAGCAGAATTGGCCAATGGTATCATGGATAAATTGCAATCCATCCACCAGCAATTATTGAATGAAAGCAATTTTTCTACTTTATCGGGATTACGATCCGGAGCGGGAAAAATTCAGGCGGCAATCGATAGTCTAACTGCAATACAGCTAGGGGTAGGGGAAAAAAATATTGATATGATCTCCCGCCTGGCACTCCTGGAAAAGCAGCGGCTCCAGTATGAAGAATTGATTGGTGAATACCAGCTGATGGTGGAAACCAAACAGCCGGCTTTACTGATCGTGGAAAGAGCCCGGCCGGGTATTAAACCTGACCGACCTGAACGCCTTCCTATCCTGGTTACAACGGCCTTACTCAGCCTGCTTTTTGCATTGTTACTGGCCCTGTTGCTGGAAGGATTGGAAAGTCGAAAAGCTATCTGACTTGACTCTACTCTCAAATAAAAAGTTCGCCATTTCATGGATACTTACCGGGATTTTTTTTCTTTTCCTGGCAGTATCAGTATACCTGGAAGAATTTTATTGGCTGATCCTGCCCTTTGCCGCTCTTGTTTTTTATAGCGGATGGCAACAACCACGACTTGTTTTCTTTTTGTTATTGCTGGCGCTGCCTTTCTCTTTTGAATACAACTTTTCACCAACCCTTGGCACTGATATTCCCGATGAAGGGTTGATGCTGCTGGTAAGTTTTTTATTTTTCGCGTATTGGTTATACGATCCCTCCATTATTCCGGCAGGCTGCTGGAAACATCCTTTACTATTTTTCCTGTTTATCCATCTCAGTTGGATACTGGTAACAGTTCTATTTTCTACGCAGTCATTATTGTCTGTAAAATACCTGCTGGCAAAAGCCTGGTATATGGGATCATTTATCCTGGCAGCCCTGGCAATTTTTCATTCCAAAAAAAACATCAGGACAGCTGCTATCATTCTATCGGTTGGGGTGTTGATAATGGCTATCGTAGCATTGACCCGGCATGCGCGCAATAATTTTAGTTTCGCCATGGTCAATGAATCCGTGGCGCCTTTTTTCCGCAATCACGTAAATTATTCTTCCATGCTGATCTGCGTGGTGCCCGTATTACTTGCTTTTTACAAGGGAGCAAAACAAAAGCAGCTTCGTTTCTGGCTGGGTATTGCCCTGGCGGTTTTGCTGCTTGCTATTTTCTTTTCCTATGCCCGGGGCGCCTGGCTGGCCCTGGGTATGGGGTTTTTGGCAGTATGGCTAATAAAAAAGCGTTTGTTATTGATTGCCTATATCGCTGCAATCATTATTACCTTGAGTACCGCTTTCTGGTTACAATCCAATGAACGCTACCTGCGCTATGCCCATGATTTTAATACCACCATCTTTCATGAAAATTTTGGACAGCACCTGGTTGCTACCTATAAATTAAAGGATGTATCAACAGCTGAACGTTTTTATCGTTGGGTGGCTGCAGTGCGAATGGTAAAGGACAGCTGGCTGCATGGCTTTGGCCCGGGCAGTTTTTATGAACAGTATAAATCCTACACGATTCCAGCTTATAAAACATGGGTAAGCGATAACAAGGAACATTCGACCGTGCATAATTATTTTCTATTGCTATTGATAGAACAGGGTGTCCCCGGCCTGTTTTTTTTCCTGCTATTGCTGGGAGCGATGTTGTATTATGCCCAAAAACTCTATCACCGGGTGGAGGATTCTTTTTATCGAACAGTTGCGGTTACAGCGGGAGCTATTATTGTTATGATTGCCACTGTCAATTTCCTGAGCGACCTGATTGAAACGGATAAAATTGGAAGTTTGTTTTTTCTTTGTTTATCCTTATTTGTTATGTGCGATATCAATTCCCGTAAAGGCCCGCAAACTGCCACAAAACCAGAATAAGGATGTTTGAAGATCTAGTTTCAGATCCTGCCCCGCACATTGAGGGCATCTCTCAAACCATTTCCCAGTAAATTAAAAGCCAGGACCAGGAGCATGATGGCCAGGCCTGGAGCCAGGGCCAGCATGGGATTTTGTGTAATGATGAAATTGTAGTTTTCCTTGATCATCAGTCCCCAGCTGGGCTGGGGAGGTTGCACTCCCACTCCCAAAAAACTTAAACCCGCTTCGATCACGATCGCTGATGCAAAATTGCTGGCTGCGATCACCATTACCGGCCCCATGATATTGGGCCAGATATGCCGGGTAATGATCCGCATATTGGAAAACCCAAGTGCCCGGGTAGCTTCGATATATTCCAGTTCGCGAACTGCCAGCACCTGGCCCCGCACCAGTCTTGCCACACTTACCCACATAGTTAATCCAACGGCAATGAATACCTGCCAGAACCCCTTACCCAGCGCCAGGGTAATGGCAAAAACCAGTAATAAAGTTGGAATGCTCCAGATCACATTGATGAACCACATGATAAAATCATCGGTTTTTCCCCGGTAATACCCTGCGAGGGATCCCAGTATTAACCCGATACTCAGGGAAATGATAACCGTAATAAGCCCTACACTCAGGCTTACTCTTGTACCTACGATCAGCCGGCTGAGAATGTCCCGCCCAAACTTATCGGTGCCTAATAAGAATTTTTGTCGGGTGACCGGCTCTTGGGCCAGTTGAGAACGATGATAGGACTGGCGCTCGCTGATCCCCTCATCGATATATTTCTGAATTATAAGACTGTCATTTTTTTCCGTGAAGCTTGTAATCGGAATAAAATAATAAGGGTCTTCCGTGCCGGCAATCAATCGTTGAAAAAATCCTGTTTGGGGAACAGGTCTTTCTTTTTTTAGTTTCAAAAATTCCTGGCTGAAACCTGGTTTGTTTCCCCCGATCTCCAGGATGATACGGTTGGCAAAAGGAGACGGATCAGGCGCAATAAAATAGGCGAAGACCGCTACCATCAAAGCGAGTGCGATGATCACCAGCCCAAAGACGGCACCTTTATTTTTTTTAAGCCTTTGCCAGGATGCCTGCTGAAAGGAAATTGATTGTTGATCCACGATGTGGAAAGTTAAGCTAAGGGGAGAAAAGAGAAATAAGCTAAGAGGAGAAAAGAGAAAAAAGAGTAAAAGAGATGTTGGACGAAGACAGGGATTAGAGTCTGGTTGAATGGCCTCAACCCCACCCCCCTCTCCAGGAAAGAGGGGGGTATGAGTTGAAGGCTGGTTGAATGCAGTCCTAATTTCGATAGAGGCTGGAGGAAGTTGAAAAGTGGTTAAACTAAATTGCGGTATTCCTATCTTTATGTCTTATTTCCCTCCTTAACCTCCTTAACCTCCTTGACCTCTTAGCTCACCCTCCTTCCCTTCCACTCGTATTTTCCAATTTGCCCCAGCAATCCGGATAGAATAGTATAGAGTATATGAAGCGGCTGGAAAAAGAAAAACCATTTGATGGCCCATTCCTTATTGAAAAAACGGGCGGTGGACCAAAGAAGCGGCAATTCCACCAGGGTTTTCCCTAGCCAAAGCGCCAGCAGCCAGAGCCAATATTGTTTTTCCCAAAAGCCGGCAATGAATAGTACAAGAAAGGAAAGATTAAACAGGTACACGATTAACAGAACGGGAAAGATCCTTTTATCCTCATATTTAGCGGCCTTACTGGCCCATCGGATCCGCTGGTTAAAAAATTCCTTCCAGGTTTTCATGGGTGCTGTATGAACAATAGCTTCTGTCGATTTGAGATAATGAACATGATCCGGGTAAACCCGGGAGATTTTATGCATCAGCAGCATATCATCACCGGAAGCTATCGTATCAATGCCCTCAAAACCGCCAACTTTATTAAATGCCTCGCGGGTATAAGCCAGGTTAGCGCCATTGCACATGGATAGTTTTTTTTCATGTACTACGGCACCCGTAATTCCCTGCAGGATCATAAAATCCATAGCCTGGAATATTTCCAGCACGGTATTATTACAATCGATTACAACCGGCGCAGCAATAAACACGGCGTTTTTCTCTTCTTTAAAGGCGACTATTTTTTCCAGCCATCCGGGTGGTGGAAGGCAGTCGGCATCGGTAGTTACGATCAGCTCTCCTGTAGCAGCATCAATGCCGGTTTCAATGGCTTTCTTTTTATAAGAATTGATATTGTTTTCCCTGAGCTGAATAAGTTTAACCGATGCAAATTGCTGAACGATGGTTGCTGTG
>DASUMO010000274.1:0-3506 GCA_036277695.1 Chitinophagaceae bacterium | reverse complement strand
TCGCTGTTGTTGCAATACGGGGATTTTAGCCCTGATGGTAGCAATAAAATCATCCGTCAGGTAAAAAGGCGCCAGGTCGGGTTCAGGAAAATAACGGTAGTCATCCGCATCTTCCTTTTCACGGGTAGAGAAAGAAGTGCCAGTTGCAGCATCGAAACTCCGGGTTTGCTGAATGATCGTTTCGCCTTTCTCCAGCAATTCTACCAGTCGCCGGGCTTCATGATCGATCGCCCTTTTTACATTGCGGATTGAATTCAGGTTTTTAATTTCCACCCGTGTTCCCAGCTTTGTATCCCCTTTTTTACGAACGGAGATATTCGCATCACAGCGCAAGCTTCCCTCTTCCATATTCCCATCGCAGATATCCAGATAGCGAACCAGTTTTCGCACCTCGGTAAGATAAGCGAATGCTTCCTCGCTGGAACGAATATCGGGCTCTGTCACAATTTCGATCAGGGCTGTGCCGGCACGGTTAAAGTCAATGCAGGAATTCTCAGGGTCCAGGTCATGAATGCTTTTGCCGGCGTCTTCTTCCATATGAATCCGGTTTAGCCGGATCTTCTTTTCCCCGTTTTTACCGGCAATACTGATATAGCCTCCCGTACAAATCGGAGTAGTATGTTGGGAAACCTGGTAACCCTTGGGAAGATCCGGGTAGAAATAATTCTTCCGGGCGAAATAATTATATTGGCTAACCTGGCTATTACAGGCCAGGCCCATTTTGATCGCATACTCCACAGCCTTCCTGTTCATTTTAAGCAGGGTACCCGGGTGGGCCAGGGTGATAGGACTGACATGGGTATTGGGTTCAGCACCGAAGGCGCTGCTATCACCGCAAAACAACTTGGTTTGAGTTTGCAACTGGGCATGCACTTCAAGTCCCACGATGATTTCATATACACTGTTAGCTTCCATTGAAAGAACGGCAAAATTCAGATAAAAAACCAAGAACAGCACGATAAAAATTAAGCGCTTGCTTTCCTAAGCATAAAAGGCAGGCTGGCCTTTGCAAACCCGGCTGTTTCAAACCGATCTGGGAGACTTTGGGCAAAAAAAAGCGACCCCATGCGGGATCGCCTAAAATGCTCGATGTATAGGAATTAAAGATCTGCCGTTTTTAACTTGCGGGGAATCTTCACTTCTATATTCTGTGTTTTCCCGCTCCGCTTTACTTTCACCATGACTGAACTTTTATCTTTGCTTTCACGGATGATTTTGGCCACCTCATCTGCCCCGTTAACTGCCTTACCTTCAACTTCGGTGATAATATCATCTTCTTTCAAGCCTGCTTTAGCTGCATTGCTTTCCTCATCCACTTCAATCACTTTTACACCTTTGCCATCATCGGTATCCTGCACGGATAATCCCAGTTTGGGTGCTCCGCCAGACCAGTTTTGTCCATATGGGGTGCGCACACGGGGAACAGTTTGAACCCGGGGCATAATTTCATCCAGGTGCAGATCGCCAAGATCGAATTTGAAATTTTCAGCTCCGGGAGCAGTGCTGAATACACTGGAGCCTTTCCATTTACCCAGTTCTGCGCTGGTTTTTTGCTCTTTTTTATCGCGGAGATAGGTAATGTTTACTTTATCACCTGGTTTTTGCTTTTTTATTGCAGCGGAAAGCTGGTCTGGTGTTTCAATTTTCTGGTCATTGATTTTCGTAATTACATCACCCTCTTTCAGGCCGGCTTTTGCCGCGGCGCTTTCTTTAGTAATGCTCTGCACTTCCACACCATCGCCGGATTTTTCGGTCGTCACGCCTAACATAGCCCGGTTGGAATCCACCGAAAACATCCTGAATTGCTCACCTGGGACATAGAAATTCCCGCCCTTCATGCCGCTTAGTCCATCAGCATAAGCCCAAACATCACGGATCCTGCTACGGCGAACGGATATATCACCGTCTTTTAAATCTTCGATCGGCTTTCCGTTAACCGTGATCTTATCGCCCAGGATTTCCACCACTACTTTTTCATTCTTATCCCCCTTGCGGGTAATAATGATCTGCTCTGCTTCCTTCTTTGTCTTTGCTTCTTTATCCTTCTCCTTTTCTTCTTTCTGGGCCAGCAGTGAAACTGGTACCATCAATGCCGCTGCAAAGAGAAAAGCAGAAAATTTTATGCAAGCCTGTTTCATGTGTTGAAGTTTTTATTGTACTACGTTAAGTTTCGTAGACCAAATATAAAGACAATTTCCGGAATACGAAATGTTTCGGAAATGTTAAATGGCCGGGCCGGGTTAAGGGGCAAAATTAACGGACAAGCGGATTAGACAATTCATATCTTTTTGCAGGATGACCATCTATTATTTCTTCACCCATATATTGCATCCCACATTTTTCAATAACCCGTAGTGAGGCCGTATTGCCATGCTCTGCCCATGCCACTATACGTTGCAGCCCAAGCCTTTCAAACCCATAACGGGCGGAGTTCCATGCAGCTTCTGTGGCATAGCCCTTCCCCCAATATTGTTTCATAAAGCGATATCCAAGGTCAACTTCCTTTCTCTCAGCCCTGAATTTTAAACCACACCATCCCATAAATTCCAGGCCTGGTTTCAGGTGCACCGCCCAGCGGCCATGATTATATAAGGCATACTGTGGCAAGATATTATTCTCCAGTACCTGCCGTGCTTCGTCGAGGCTGGGAATGGGGTCATGGGTAAAACGGGTAACCTCGGGATCCAGGTTGAGCTGGTAAATCAATCCGGCATCCTCAACAGTAAATAACCTGAATAATAACCTTTCCGTTTCGAAGACAACAGTCATGAATAAATGAAAATAAGTACTGGTTAGATTTATAACAGCGCCTTTACTGTTTCGATCACTTTGTCCAGGTTGGAGGGATCCTGGCCACCAGCAGTTGCCAGTGTTTTTTGACCTCCTCCTCCTCCTTTGATCAGGGGAGCAACCTGTTCTTTGATGATACGGCCTGCATCCAGGTTCCTGGCAGCGGTAACGGTTTCGGAAATGCTGACCGCCACAAAAGGTTTGCCCCCGATATTGGCACAGAGTACGGCCAGGTGATCGCGAAGATGATTTTTCAGGTCAAAGCAAAGTTTTTTAAGGGCATCTGCATTCCCCACTTCAACGATATCACCTACGAAATTGACGCCATTGATGATCTCATCTTTTTGCAGTAGTTCATTCCGCACGCCGACCAGCATGCGGTTTTCGGCATGATCCAGTTTCTTTTTCAGTTCACTGTTTTCCGAGGAAATAGTTTCGATCGCCTTTGCCAGGTCCTTGGGATTTTTAAAAACTTCCCTGATCGACTGCAATAGGCCGAATTGTTCATTGATAAAGTCTTCTGCGCGTTTACCACAGAGGGCTTCTACACGGCGAACTCCCGCTGCCACAGCTGTTTCTGAAATGAGTTTCAATAAACCCAGTTCCCCGGTGGCACCGACATGTGTACCCCCGCAAAGTTCAATCGAGTAGGCCGGGTCTATGATCACTACCCGGACAGTCTCCCCGTATTTTTCGCCGAACAGGGCCATGGCGCC
>DASUMO010000273.1:0-6661 GCA_036277695.1 Chitinophagaceae bacterium | reverse complement strand
TTCATCGGCCCTGCAGTCTTTAAATACCTGTAATACCCTTTCTACTTTATCGGAAGGATTTTGTTTTGCCAAAGCCAGCAATTCTTTTTTTTGTGAAGGAGTTGCCGATTCCAGGGCATGGATCTGTAAAAAAGTTTTTTTATTGGCTACAATATCCCCACCTACCTGCTTTCCGAATTTTCCTGGATCACCAAATGCATCCAGGTAATCGTCTTGTACCTGGAAAGCAATACCCAGCTTTCGTCCAAACTCATACAAGAGATTCTGGTTTCTTTCTCCTGAGCCGCCCAGGATAGAGCCCATCTTTAAACTGGCAGCCAGCAAAACGGAAGTTTTAAGCTCAATCATCCGCAGGTAATCGTGCAGACCAACTTCTTCCTTCTGTTCAAAATCCATATCCAGCTGCTGGCCTTCGCAAACCTGTTTGGCTGTATGTCCAAATAAATGAAGGATGGGATGAATTAAACCGCCGTCAATTTTATTGAGATATTCATACGCGGTGACCAGCATCACATCGCCGGCCAGCAAGGCCGTGTTTTCACCAAATTTCACATGCATGGTCGTCATGCCCCGGCGAAGGGGAGCCTTGTCCATGATATCATCATGAATCAATGTAAAATTATGAAAGAGTTCGATGGCGGTGGCTACATGCCAGGCTGCGGGAATGATCTCATCAAACAATTCATTGCCCATCAGGCAAAGCACGGGCCGGATGCGCTTGCCTCCCAGTTTCAAAAAATATTCATTAGGGCCGTAAAGTGAAACTGGTTCGGCTGGAAAATGTTTTTGCTCAAAATGCAGGCTGAATTTTTGGGATAACAGTTCAAATGAGTGCATGAAACAAAGATAGGCGATTAAGGTACAAGGCACAAGGTTCAAGCCTGCCTGCCGTCAGGCAGGGTACAAGTAAGACACAAGATGCAAGATACAAGCAAGATTCAAAGTCCGGCAGCTTGAGCTTTTATCAAATTATTTTTTCTTTTTCGTTTTTTTCTCACTGGCTACTTCACCTGCAACCACCCATTCGTAATCCAGTTGGCGCTTGGCCAGATTGCCGCCGACCACTTTGATCCAAACCTTGTCTCCCATCCGGAATTTTCGACCACTCCTTTGTCCAACCAGACAATAATCGCTTTCCACATGCCTGAATTCGTCGTATTCGAGAAGGCTATTGATACTGACAAGTCCCTCGCATTTATGCTCCACGGTTTCCACCCAAAATCCAAAACTGGCAACGCCACTGATTACGCCTTCAAATTCTTCGCCCAGGAAATTACGCATGTATTGCACCTGTTTGTATTTGTTGGAGGCGCGTTCTGCTTCCATGGCTGCCCGCTCGCGTTCACTGCAATGCTTGCATTTTTCCTCCAGTTTTTTATCGGGTTGAACCTGGTTATTCAGTACATCCTGTAAAATGCGGTGTACCATTACATCCGGGTAACGCCGGATCGGAGAAGTAAAATGACAGTAATGTTCAAATCCAAGACCGTAATGGCCCACATTTTCAATGGTGTACTTGGCCTTGGCCATGGTACGGATACCCAGTTGTTCCAGCACATGCTGCTCCGGCTTTCCATGCGCATCTTTAAGAAGTTGATTAAAGGAAGCTGCAATAGCATCCGGGGAAGATGTATCGAATTTATGCCCGAATTTTTTGGCGAATGCAGCAAAGGGAACCAGTTTTTCCTCATCGGGATCATCGTGGGTGCGGTAAGGAAAAGGCAAAGGTTTATTGTGAAATTTTAGTTTGGAAATATTTTCTGCAACTGTACGGTTTGCCAGCAACATAAACTCTTCAATCAACTGGTGGGCTTCTTTGCTTTCTTTAATCATGATGCCGACAGGATCGCCTTTTTCATCCAGCTTGAAACGTACTTCCTGCGAAGAAAAATTAATCGCCCCGTTGTTAAATCTTTTTTTCCGGAATCGCTGTGCAAGGTCATTCATGACAAGTATATCTTCTGCATATAAACCCGCTTTCTCTTCGATGATTGCCTGCACCTCCTCGTAAGTAAAACGGTGATCCGAATGGATAATCGTTTTTCCCAGCCAGTACTGTTTAACTTCTGCCTTGGGCGTAAGCTGGAAGATAGCTGAAAATGTGAGTTTGTCTTCTTTTGGACGAAGTGAACAGAGCACATTGGAAATATGTTCCGGCAACATCGGGTTGACCCGATCGGGCAGGTAAACCGAGGTGGCCTTCCCATAAGCTTCTTTATCGAGAGCCGTGCCCGGTTCCAGGAAATGACTGACATCGGCAATATGCACACCCAGTTCAAAATGCCCGTTTTTCAGTTTGCGGAATGAGATGGCATCGTCAAAATCCTTTGCATCAATGGGGTCGATGGTAATGGTAAAAATGTCTCTTATATCTTTTCGCTTTTTTATCTCCTCATCAGGTATGAGGTCCGGGATACGGGCTGCTACTTCCAGTGCATCATCGGAGAATTCGAGCGGGAAACCATTTTCGAGGAGGATTTCTTTCATGGCCGAGTCGTTTTCATTTTCCGGGTCCAGTACATTCACCACTTCCCCTACAGGGCGCTTCCCGTCATTCTCCCATTCCAGTATGCGAACAACGACTTTATCCTTATCCTGTGCTCCTTTAATATTGGGCAGGGGTATAAAGACATCGGGCATGGGCCGGTCCATTTCAGGCACAAAAAACCCAAAGCCCTTATTCATTTCCAGGCGACCAATGAATTCGTTTCTCTTCCGCTCAATCACTTCTTTTATGACTCCCTGCATTCGACGACCATGATTTTTACCATCCTTGATGGCAATCCTTACGGTATCGCCGTGCAAGGCTGTATTGAAATCAGCAGGGCGGATCAGCACATCTGTTTCCATATCCTCAATCGTCACAAAACCCATTCCCGAGCGGGTCACATCCAGCTTTCCTTTTAAAAGTTTATCCGGTAATGATTTATGTTTTGGCTTATCTTTTTTCTTCTTGGAGTTCTTTCTTCCCATGATTAAAGTTTAAGGTTTTAATACCCAAACAAAATAGTTCAGGAGGCTGTCATTTTCTTCACCGGCTCAGGGCTGCTTTGCTTTTTCGTAAAATCCAGTATAAAATTGTTCACCAGGTTATGAAATTTCTCCCCGTCCTGAAATAAAAAATGATGCCGGACCGGTATTACATAGAGGGGGATACCGGCTATTTCCTGGTTAAATTTCACCAGCCTCACGGCGTCTTTTTCGGTAGTAAGGATGATTTTGTCGGCTGCCTGGATATTTTCAAACTTTTTCTTGATTTCCCTGAGGTCATCAATGGTAAAAATATGATGATCCGGGTATTGTTGAAGGTAATAAGTACTGATATGCTCTTCCAGCAGCGTTTGCAGGGGTTTTGGATTAGCGATCCCTGTTACCAGCAATACTTCGGTCGAACCGGTTAATGTTATTACGTCCCGGCTGAGGATATGGTAGATCTTACCATATTGAATCGCCGTAAAAAAAACATGCTGGTGCGCAAGGGGTCGTATTTCCCTGGTTATAGCTTGTTTTTCCACAGAACTAAGACCGGGTTTTGTTTTCGTAACCACAATAATATCGGCCCTTTTATAACTGCTTTTTAAGTCCCGCAGATCGCCGGTGGGCAAATAAAAATCGCGGGTAAACAGGTTGCCATATTCCGTTAACAGGATATTGAGTCCGGCGGTTATCGCCCTGTGTTGAAATGCATCATCAAGAATAATGACCGAGGTTTCGGGGCGGTCATGTAATAATTGAGGTATGGCCACGATCCTTTCTTCCCCGACAGCTACAGGAATATCGGGAAATTTGAGGTGAAACTGCATGGGCTCATCGCCAATTTCCAGGGCTGTGCTATGCTGGTCGGCGAGGGCATAACCGCTGGTCTTGCGTTTGTAACCCCGGCTCAGGGTGGCGACTTTATAGCGCTCTTTTAAAAGTGTAACCAGGTATTCAACCATGGGAGATTTTCCGGTACCCCCCACCGATAGGTTACCCACGCAGATCAGGGGCATACCAAAATGCGTGGTTTTAAGAATATTCGTATTATAAAGCCAGTTGCGTATCGCAATGGCTGCCCAGTACAGAATGGCCAATGGCAACAACAGTATCCGGAAGGATTTGTGAAAAAGGTTAGAAAACATATACAGCCCGGGGCGTAATACAATGACTCAAAGGTACATCAAAATCATTGCAGTCACTGATTACATTAACCGGGTCAAAATAGGATAATCCCAGCCTGATACAATCCTCGCGACAGGCGGACAGGTATTGATCATAAAATCCCTTACCATATCCAACCCGGTATCCTTTTGTATCAAAAGCCAATAGGGGTACGATCACCATATCCAGCTCAGCGGGTAATATAGCCTGGCCTTCCTGCGGTTCGTAAATATTCAATTCTCTTTTTACAAAAGCGGTATCAATGTCTACGGCCACAGCGATCATGCTGATTGTAGAAAAATCAGCAACGGGATAAGCGATCTTGATTTCCGGGTTGCGGAATCGTAAGAATTCAGTCAATAAATGTGTATCGGGTTCATTATTCTCTTCAATTGGCCAGTAGGAAAGCAGGGCTTGTAGAAAGGGTAGCTCCAGTGTCTGGAATTGGATCAGGAGAAGGTCATCCAGCTTGTTTCGATCTTTCGCTGAAAGCCCTTTCCTTTTTTCCCGGTATATATCCCGGAGTTCTTTTTTCAGCATCGTTATCTTATTCACAGGTATTTAAAAGAATTGAAGCAATTGCTGGCGGATTTCAGTCGCTTTTTCAGTAACCAGCTTTTTATCAATCCATGCAAATTTTCCCAGCGAAGCGATAGACGGATAACCGCTCCACCTGACGATATCCATTTCATAGTCCATAAATGCATCGTTAAAGATCCACCCTGCCACCCGGAGGCTTTTCTGGCGGCATGCCTGTGCTGTCAACAACGAATGATTGATACTGCCCAGGTAATTCCGGCTTACAAGAATGACGCGGGCATTGAGTTTTCGAACCAGGTCAATCACCAATTCATGATCATTCATGGGCACCATTAAACCGCCAGCCCCTTCCACTATCAGCCGCCTGCCTGGAACAACAAACTGGGAAAAAGAAGAGAAGATTTTCTCCAGGGATATGAGTTTGTCTTCTGCGCTGGCAGCCAGATGCGGGGAAGCTGGCAATTTTAGACGGTATAGTTCCGGAAAAACTTTTGATTTTTGATTAGCGAGCATGGAGCGCACCCATTCACTATCTGTCCCTCCTTCATAACCAGCCTGTACAGGTTTCCAATAATCCGCTTCCAGGGCCTGCGCCAGTATGGCGGACACCAGCGTTTTGCCGATTCCCGTTCCGGTACCTGTGACAAAAATCGTTTGTATCATGTATGTGGATGTATGATGTCGGAACTATAAAGTACGAAATACTGGTTTAATGCTTGAGTTTGGCCTTGGTCATTCAGCAGTCAGGTATCCAGGTAGTCAATTCTATCAAAAACTTTTTAGTTGCCGTCCTCAGACCTCTTACTTCCGACTTCCAACCTCTTACGTCTTACCTCAAACTTCCGATCTCTGATCTCTTAGTTCCGACCTCCGCTCTCTTACCTCCTGCTTCAACCCTCCCTGTCTTCTATAAAAATAGAAAAGATCGTGGTACCGTAATTTTTTTCGTTTTTGTAAAACGGAAATGCTTTATAGTTATTTCTTGGGGTATGTTCCAGCACAAACCAGCCATTTTTGCGAAGCAGTTTTTTATCAAATATTTTACGGGGCAGGTCATCAATATTCGCCAGTGAATAGGGCGGACCCGCGAAAATAAAATCGAATTGCTCCTGGCATTGGTCAATAAAACGGAATACATCCATTTTAATGACCCGGAGATTATTTAATTGTAAGGTCGCAGCTGTTTTCTTTATGAATTCATACATCTGGCTGTCTTTCTCCACGATGGTGAGGTCGGCAGCCCCGCGTGAAGCCAATTCATAACTGATACTGCCGGTGCCGCCAAAAAGATCCAGGGTCTTCAGGGATTCAAGATCAAGCTTATGTTGCAACACGTTAAACAGGCCTTCCTTGGCAATATCCGTGGTTGGCCTGGTATACGGCATTTTGGCCGGCGGATTGAATTTCCGCCCCCCGTGTTCACCGCCTATAATACGCATCGGACCTGGTCATTTAAGGATGTAAAAAAATGAGCAGGGTAAGCCTGTTCATCGTTCTTCCAGCCGGCTTCCCGGAATGTGAGGTAAATAAAATACTGGTATAATTCTTTATATAAGGCCGAGTTTTTATCGATCAAACCAGATACAGAAACACGGACCTCTTGTTGTGATAAGCCTGTTTCATGGCAAATCTTGAGCAGGTAATACAGCACGTCTTCGGGCGTGGAATAAAAATAGGTTTGCGTCAGCAGGAGTTTATTTTCTGCGGCTGCCACAACCGAAAACTCATCTGCCCGGAAATCAACCAGCAAATGACCACCCGGGTCAGATGCCCGGCAGTTCCGGATAGCTACCGTATACTGGTGCCAGTATTTAGCATGGCTGAATTTCCTGTTCACCCAATCCTGTACATCGGCCGGGATGGCATATAAATTATAAACCTGCCACCCCTGGACCTGTTCAACGATAATGGATTCAATACCGCTAAGTCCATACAAAGCATCCAGTAATGAACGGGATTCTTCCTTTTTATACAGGGATTG
>DASUMO010000272.1:0-7172 GCA_036277695.1 Chitinophagaceae bacterium | reverse complement strand
TAACGATGACCAGCCGTGATTTTTCTTTTGTGGGAGAACATTTAGTGGGTCAATTATATCATTTATTTGAAAGACTGCATATCAAACCCAATCTCACCCAAAACGGGGCTATCAGTTTTCTCGCGGTACTGGATGACTGGCCTGAAAAAATTGAAAAAATTGCACTGGAAGCGGCTGGTCTCTTGGAGGTGGAAGTTATGAAGGGACTTTCCCTGTTGACCATCCGGCATTATACAAAACCTGTATTTGAAAAGCTCACAACAGGAAAAACGATCCTCCTGCAACAACAAACGCCGGAAACCATACAATTGCTGATGAAATAGGCGAGATGAATTAATTTGATTCTACCGTAACGGTTTGCACCATCTTTTTTGCAACCGGCTTATCATGCAGGAGCGCAGGTTGCCAGGTACCCATATTTTCCAGCCGTTTTATAAGTTCATCATTAAAATCATCGTCATTACTTCCCCGCAACACTTTCAAATTGACAGGGACTCCGTCTTTGTCAACTATAAATTCAACCTGGATAAATGCTTTGCGGGTGCCCGTGGGTAAATAAGCTACCATGTCCTTACCCAGTTGTTCCAGGTATTTCATAAATGCCTCCGCACCTCCGGGATATTGCGGCCATTGATGAACAGAGGAGGGCAATGATCCAATCGTCCTGGTTCGGTGTTGAACCGGAGCTCTTTTGGGTTTGTCTGCTTTTTCGCCGGATAAGGATTTCTTGGGCAATGCCCCGTTGACATAATACTCTCCTTTTTCCCCAATCATGATAACAGGCAACTGGCGGAATTTGTCGAAATAGTCGAAAGCTTCTTCAAGCCGGTCGCTAAAATTTTTCAGGGTTGGATCATCCTTTGTAAGATTTTCGAGGTAGGCGACACTCTTTTTTACGTTATAACGAACGGGGAAAATATGAACGGGGATAAAATCCTGCCCCCGGTCTTTCGCATGGGCTGCCAGTATATAGAGTTCGTCAATAAACTGGTCCGTCAGCGGAATACAACCTACCGTCACACAGGCTCCATGTATATAAATAGCACTGCCGGGCCGCAGGGAATCACTTAAAACTTTGTCTGAAGGATTGGGATAATTTATTCCCAGGGATAAATAAAAGGAACTTTTAGGATTGAACTCGTTGATATAATAAAATCCTTCCGGCACCTGGTAATCACCTTCCATTCTTTTTGGTCCCAGCGTACCAGCCAGCACACATACCTTATAAGTTTTAAAAAGCTGGTATTGTTCTTTTGCCTCATTCTTTACCCATACTTCCAGCTGGCTATCGTATTTGAAGGAGCGGATATACATATAGCGGGCCGGCCATACCAGGTTACGGGCCTCAAACTGCTTTTGTAAGGTATCTTCCTTACGCTTTAATGCCTCGCTGGGCCGGGGAAATGTTTTCTGGTAATCAATAAAAGAATAAGAAACACCACTGCGGGGACCAGGGGGTTGAGCGGATGCAACCAGTCCTGCCAGGGAAACTGCTATCGGGATAAACAGGTTTTTCATGATCGGTTTACTTAACAAAAAACGTTTTCCGGGTAGATTTATTTCTGTAAGATAGCCAATGATTTGTAAAGATAGGGTGAAACTTTGAAAGTCAGAAAGCCCAGGTGTCAGAAACTTTGAAGAGGTAAATCGTTCAGGTAGAATAGCCCTTATTCCTACTCACGGACCTCACGGATTTTACCGACCTGGCTTACAAATTTCCCCTGGCCTCCTGTTCCCTTTCAATGGCTTCGAACAGGGCTTTGAAATTCCCCTTGCCAAAACTCTTGGCACCCTTACGCTGGATGATCTCAAAGAAAAGTGTAGGTCTGTCTTCTACCGGTTTGGAAAACAGCTGTAAAAGATAACCTTCATTGTCCCTGTCAACCAGGATACCTAACTCTTTAAGGGGCGCCAGGTCTTCATCAATTTGACCAACGCGGTCCAGCAGGTCATCATAATAAGTACTGGGGACTTTCAGGAATTCCACTCCCCTGCTCATCAATTGGCGGACTGTGGCAACAATATCATTCGTGGCAAGGGCCACATGCTGTACGCCTTCGCCATTATAGAATTCCAGGTATTCTTCTACCTGCGATTTTTTCTTTCCCTCGGCCGGTTCGTTGATCGGAAATTTTACAAACCCATTCCCGCTGCTCATGACCTTACTCATCAGGGCTGAGTATTCCGTGGAAATATCCTCATCATCGAACGTGAGTATATTTTTGAATCCCATCACCTCTTCATAAAATTTAACCCAGGGATTCATTTGGTTCCAGCCCACATTCCCTACACAGTGGTCCACGTATTGCAGCCCTGTATCGCTTGTTTTATAATGGGGATTACTCCAGGGTCTGTAACCCGGCAGGAATGTTCCCCGGTAATTTTTTCTTTCTATAAATAGGTGAACAGTATCTCCATAAGTATGGATGCCACTCATGATTACTTCTCCGTCCTCGTCCTTCAGTTGCAAAGGTGCCAGGTAACTTTTGGCGCCCCTTTTCGTGGTTTCTTCCCAGGCGCCGGCAGCATCCTGTACCCGCAGGGATATAGCTTTCACGCCATCCCCATGCCTGTAAATGTGATCAGCCATGGAATTGCCGGGTCTCAATGGCGTAGTTAAAACAAAGGTCAGCTTATGCTGCCGCACTGCATAACTGGCCCTGTCCTTTGCCCCGGTTTCGGGACCCGAATAGGCCAGGGGTTGAAAACCAAAAGCACTGATATAATAATGGGCAGCCTGTTTGGCATTGCCTACATAGAACTCCACAAAATCAGTTCCTTCCAATGGTAAAAAATCGGTTTGCGCAATTTTTTTGTTTCCGGGTGAAACGGGATTAGTCATACTATTCATTTTTAACGAACGATATTGATAAGATTCAGAAACCAGCTCTTTTCAGCAAAATCATTCGCGATCCATGGCCAGGGTTTCCATCAGCAGGTTGAATTGGCTGCGTTCGTCTGCGAAATTCTTATGGGGATAATCAGGAATCACCCTGCGAAATTAAAAAAATGAATTTAATAAAGGAATTATTAAGTGAACCCTAACCCGGTGCAAAAAATGTTCAAATGTTTGAACCCGGATAAGGATAGAAAAATCCACTTTCATTCAATCCACCTCATTGAATAAATAGCAATGGCTGCCTGCCCCCGGTTATTCAGCCTCACCTATCTTTGCGCCATGCAAAAAATCGGTATTCTCGGGGGAGGACAATTAGGACGTATGTTACTACAGGCATCAGCCAACTACCCTGTAGAAACCTTTGTTTTGGAGAACGACCCGGCCTGCCCGGCCGCTCATCTTTGTCACCATTTTACCAGGGGAGATATCAGGGATTTTGACGCGGTGTATAATTTCGGAAAAGGCTTGGATGCGCTGACCATCGAGATCGAAAATGTGAATGTGGAAGCGCTGGAAAAGCTGGAAGCCGACGGCATAAAAATTTTTCCACGGCCCTCGGTGTTAAAAACCATCAAAAATAAAATTCTTCAAAAAGAATTTTATAAAAGTCACCAGATACCCACCGCTCCATTTATCATAACCCAAAACCTTGAACAGTTAAATAAGCAAACGGACTTTTTCCCCGCGGTTCACAAGATTGGAGAGGGTGGGTATGATGGTAAAGGTGTGCAGCTTCTCTTAACCAGGGATGATATAGGTAAAGGATTTAATGCCCCGGCGGTCCTGGAAAAAATGGTGACCGTCCACAAGGAAATTGCACAGATGGTAGCGATTAATGAAAAAGGCGAAACGGCGCTTTACCCTCCCGTTGAAATGTTATTTGATCCACAGTTAAACCTGCTGGATTACCAGCTTTGCCCTGCAGAACTGGAAATGAATACGCTTTGGAAAGTGGAGGCCATTGCCCTGTCGGTGGTACGTAATTTCCAGTCGCCCGGCATATTTGCCGTGGAAATGTTTATCGATAAGAAAGGCGATGTGCTGGTGAACGAAACAGCTCCCCGGGTTCATAATAGCGGGCATCATACCATCGAAGCGCATTATAGTTCCCAGTTTGATATGTTGTGGAGAGTGATGTTGGGTTATCCCCTGGGGAATACCGATGCGATTATGCCCTCCATCATGGTGAATATTATCGGGGCCGAGGGTTGTAGCGGCCGGGTAAAATATGAGGGCCTGGATGAGGTGTTGAAAATTGACAATGCCTTTGTACACCTTTATGGGAAGGAACAAACGAGGCCTGGCCGTAAAATGGGACATGTCACCATCCTGAGCCGGGAAAAGCAGGATTTGCTTCATCAGTCGAACAAAGTCAAAAGAACTTTGTTGCCAAAAACTTAGCCCTTTATCCTTTACAAATGCCGCTCATAATTCCCGTCTAAAAGGAGGAAGGAAACGCATGCTTTTGACGTCCAAATGCTTGCGATTAATACTTTACCTTTAACGCCTTGATTTCTTAACCAGTCGCACATTGAAAGTAAACATGAGATCAATCCTTTTATTTTTTCTGATCATTAGTCTCCTCGCCTCCTGTGGCAAAAAGGAAAAGAAAAGAACTGAAATGGCCGCAGGACCTGCCCGCCAGATGGTAATGAGAGTGGATGGTTACCTGGTAAAACCCGAGCTGTTTTCTGAAAATATTGAAGTCCCCGGTTCCATTGTTGCCAATGAGACCACGGAGATCCATCCCGAAGTCTCGGGCAGAATTGTAAGGCTTAATGTAGCAGAAGGAAAATATGTCAGCCGTGGTACCTTATTGGCCAAGCTCTATGATGGGGACCTGGTTGCCCAATTGAATAAATTACAGATACAACTTAGTATTGCCCAAAAAACCGAAGAAAGACAGGCCCAGTTATTGAAAATCCAGGGTATTAGCCAGCAGGACTATGATTTGAGTTTATTGCAGGTCAATAATCTCAGGGCCGATATTGCCATTATCCGAACCAGTATCAGCAAAACAGAAATCAGGGCTCCCTTTAGTGGCAGACTGGGCTTAAAGAATATCAGTCCCGGTGCCTATGTCACACCTGCCACGATTATTGCCGTCATCAATCAAACCGATCAGTTGAAGCTGGATTTTACCGTTCCTGAAAAGTATTCGGGGAATATCAAAACAGGTCAGATTGTTAGTTTTACTTATGAAGGCTCAACCAGGAAATTTGGCGCCAAAGTGATCGCTACAGAATCAGGTGTAACAGAAAATACCCGGAGCCTTTCTGTCCGGGCAATGGTGATGGCCAAAGATCCCGGTCTATTACCAGGCGCTTTTGCCAAAGTGGAACTCAGGTTTGATCCCGATCCCAATGCGATACTTGTACCCACCCAGGCGGTATTACCCCAGGCCCGGGGAAAAAAAGTGATCGTCTATAATAACGGGATAGCAAAATTCACGGATGTAACAACCGGAACCCGGGATTCAGCCAGGATCCAGATTACAGAAGGATTGAAACTGGGTGATACAATCGTTGTCACGGGATTATTGAGTGTACGTCCTGAAGCATCCATTCAATTAAACAGGATCATTAATGTGCCGGGAAGTTCAACGGATACCAGTATCCGTAACCAGGCCGCGGTGAATGTAAATGCTACAAAAGAAAATAAGTTGCAGTCCCCTTAGTGAATAACCGGTTTGGATGAATTGGCATTTATCCGGCGTTTATAAAAATAATTCGCATGAATATTTCAGAACTCAGTTTACGAAGACCCGTACTGGCAATCGTAATGAATATCATCATCGTTTTATTCGGGGTAATCGGGTTTAAATTTTTAGGGATCCGGGATTACCCGGCTATTGATCCACCCAATATCGGTGTTAGGACCTCCTATCCGGGTGCCAATGCCGATATTGTAGAAACGCAGATCACGGAACCCCTTGAAAAAGCCATCAATGGAATTGCGGGGATAAAGAATATCACCTCGTCGAGCAGTAATGGCAGCAGCAATATCAATGTTGAATTTGAACTGAGTGTTGACCTGGAAGCGGCAGCCAATGATGTCAGGGACAAAGTTTCCCAGGCGCAACGCGCACTTCCTTCCGACCTGGATGCACCTCCCGTGGTGTCAAAGGCAGATGCCAGTTCAGACGCTATCCTGTCTATGACGGTGCAAAGCAATACCCGCAACCAACTCCAGATCACGGAATATGCTAATAATGTGCTGGTAGAAAGAATGCAAACCATCCCAGGAGTCAGCGGTACCCAGATCTGGGGGGAAAAACGTTATGCCATGCGGATCTGGATCGATCCATCCAAACTGGTAGCTTATGATATTACAGCCAATGATGTGCAGGCAGCTTTATTGCGGGAAAATGTGGAATTGCCTTCGGGAAAAATTTCCGGTAATACGACCGAACTGACCGTTCGCACTTTTGGCAGGCTGAATACAGAAGAAGAGTTCAATAATATTATTATTAAAAATGTAGACGGAGCTGATGTAAGGGTAAAGGATATCGGGGAAGCGGTGCTGGGGCCGGAGAATGAAGAGACTATTTTGAAAGGGAATGGCATCCCCATGATTGGGCTGGCCGTAATTCCCCAACCAGGCTCGAACTATGTATCTATTTCCGATGAATTTTACAAAAGACTGGAAGATATACGCAAGGATGTTCCGGATGATATCAAGCTGAACATCGCGCTTGACCAAACCAAGTTTATCAAAAAATCAATCCTGGAAGTGCAGGAAACCCTGATGATCGCCTTCCTCCTGGTGGTCATGATCATTTACCTGTTTTTCCGGGACTGGATCATTGCCATCCGCCCGTTGATCGATATTCCTGTTTCCCTGATCGGCGCCTTTTTTATCATGTACCTGATGGGATTTACTATCAACGTGCTTTCCCTACTGGCTATCGTACTCGCCACCGGACTTGTTGTGGATGATGGGATCGTTGTCACGGAAAATATCTATAAGAGGATTGAGAAGGGGATGAATAAATGGCAGGCGGCAGTAGAAGGTTCAAAGGAAATATATTTCGCAGTTATTGCTACTTCCATAACACTTGCTGTGGTCTTCCTGCCAATCATATTCCTGCAGGGTTTTGTGGGAAGGCTGTTCCGCGAGTTCGGGATCGTGGTGGCTGGAGCGGTATTGATCTCTGCCTTTGTTTCATTGACTCTCACGCCAGTGCTCAACGTCAAACTTACCAGGAAAAATATGCACCGGCATTCCTGGTTTTATAATAAAACAGAACCTTTTTTCCGCTGGATGGAAAACA